>JAKAGP010000130.1 GCA_021825785.1 Nitrospirota bacterium | reverse complement strand
CAACGATGTTCAGGTCCATCCTGTCGATCCTCATGATGGACGGCGTGGTCCTCTGCTGTACCCGGATCGCGCTTTTCTCAGCGCCATTAAGGTATACCATCGTTATTACGACCGCTGTCAGGAAAGACAGCAGTATTACTCCAAATCCCAAACCCAGCCTGAGCCCCATTTTCATGTCTTTAAACATGACAAAAAAACCTCCTCATCAAAATTCTCTATATTTCCGCCAGCAAAAAACGGCTTTTTTGTTCCCGCGTAATTCAGCTTTCTGATCGCGGCCGTTTTTTATTTATTTTTTTAAAACAAAAACCCCATGCCCGCCCCGTAGTAATGGGTGAAGCCTCCGAGGCCGCCTGTAAGCCGCACGCCTTCTTCCGCGTCCACCTCCATCCAGTGGGCAATAAGGTACTGCACTCCGCCATCGAAGTTGTAGCCCGCCCCCTCGTCATGCGAGGTCTTCGTTTGGCCGTAAACCTCTCCGTAGAACTGCAGCAGTTCAATGGGGTCCCACGTGGCGGTAAGGAACTGGTTAAAACTCGTGAAGCGGCCGCCTCCCGCTGAAACAGAGTCGGTCTGGGAGCTGACGCCCAACTGGAGGGACAAGCCGATCTGATCCGTAAGGGAATACGCGGCTATACCGCTAAATGTTGCGCCAAGACCCCTGCTGCCAAAGGCGTCATTGCCCGAGGGCAAGGTCAGGACGGCCTCCACCGAGCCAAGCCACTTGGCGTCATAGCCCAGTTCGTGCTTAAAACCGATGCTGGTGGCTGAAAGGCCCGAGGATGCCTCTTCCGGAGCCCCAGACCTCTGGCTGGTGTAGTTGGACGCCAGGAGTTTAAACTCGTTTCCGCCGGGAAGCCCGTACCTCAGCTCCGCCTCCGGATAGTTATCAGCCGTGCCGCCTCCCTCACCCCTTGCGTCCGCGTGCATAAAGCCCAATTCCAAAACGGCATGCCCAAGCGGTGCGGAACAGGCGCTATCTGAGAAGGTCGGGCGGTCCAGAAGGGAAAGCAGGGCCGATGGATTAGATGCGGCGCAGGGGCCAGGAACGCTGATATTGCTAACGCGGGCATTGCCGTCTTTGGCATATGCCTTTTGACCACAGGGAAAAACCACCAGGGACATGCACAAGGCGGCCGGAAAACAAAAATACAAAAACACAAATAAAAAAATACGTCTCATGATCAAAAAACTCCCTCTTTAATTTTTATTCCGCCTTCGGAGACGGTGGTGCTCTCTAACCCGTTTTGTTCCATCCACTTTATGATCTGCGAAGCGGAGACGATCAGCGCTACCGAACCATCCCCGAGGATCGTGGCCCCCGATATCCAATCCGTATTTTTAAAAGTGCTCCCCAGTGTCTTTATCACGGTCTGGTTTTCCCCGATCACGCTGTCCACCAGGAACCCCACCCTTTTGCCATCCGCCTCGGTAATTACTATCTGTTCTATTTCCGGACGGGCCCCGCTTATGCCAAAAATGCTTCTCAAGCTTATGTATGGCACCATCTCGCCGCGCACATTGGCTATCCGCATGCCATTATGGCCCCCGGTGCCCGTCCGGGAATGCTCAACGCACTCCTTTACGATAGAAAGCGGGATAACGAAACGGCTGTCAGCTATCATCACAAGCAGCCCGTCGATTATGGCAAGCGTAAGAGGCAGCCTGAGGGTTATATTCATCCCCTCTCCCTTGCGGCTTTCCACATCAATGGTCCCGCGGAGCGACTCGATATTCTTTTTCACGACATCCATGCCAACTCCGCGGCCAGATACTGTTGTGACCTCTTTTGCGGTGGAAAAGCCCGAGGTAAAAATAAGCTGATAAAGGTCCTTGCCAGTAATCTCCGCCCCGTGTGAAACAAGACCCCTTTCGACGGCCTTTGCTTTTATTGCAGCGGGATCAAGGCCCCGGCCATCGTCCATCACCCTTATGAACACGTTCGCACCGGAATGGGCCGCCTGGAGACGGATCACACCTTTCCGCGGTTTTCCGCAAGCCTCACGCGCCCGAGGACATTCGATGCCGTGGTCTATGCTGTTTCGAACAAGGTGCACAAGGGGGTCGCCCAGCTTCTCTATCAGCGATTTGTCCAACTCGGTTTCCGCCCCTTCAACTTCAAGCTCAACTTCTTTGCCAAGTTCGGCAGAAAGGTCGCGGACAGTCCTTTTAAGCTTGCTAAAGACTGTCTCAATGGGGACAAGCCTTATGTTCATGATGGTGTCCCTCAACTCCTCCGTCAGGCGCTCGACGCCTTCGGAAACGGCAGTCAACTCCGGGCTGTTATTGAGCAGTGAAAAACGGCTAAGCCTCGCCTGCACCGTAACCAACTCGCCTACCAGGTCCGCCAGCTTGTCCAGTTTAAGGGAAGGCACGCGTATGCTGGAGGCGGGTTCAGCTTCCCTGGTTCCGCTGCGCTTCTCCCTGATGCATTGCTGTCCGGCAAGCGCCGATGCCTTGCCATCGGTAACAAGACCCTGCCCGGCCATGGATTCCCCGATGGGTTTTTGTTTTTTTGGGGGGAGTATCTTATCCAGGTCCTTCAGGGCAAGGTCTCCCTGGTCAACCGGTATCTCCCCAATTTTTTTATAGCCCGCCTCATTATCCGGACAACCTTTTTGTTTTTTCCCGTCCAGCACATCCACCTGGAGCTCCGAGTCTCCTTCCACAAAAATGAAAACATCCCTGACGGCATTCAGGCATTCTTTTGTGGTAAGAATTATGTCCCAGTAAATATAGCAGGCCTCCGGATCAAGGGCTTCCAGCTCCGGTATGGCCTCTACATGCGCTATTGCTTTGCATTGGCCCAGCCGTCTCAGTTCATCGATGAGCAGCACGGGGTCCGTTCCGGTGGACAGGATATCAGGAGCTGGGCGAAAGCGGATCCTGTATGTGACAGGGAGTTCACCATGGCCTTTTGCGTCTTTTATTTGTACTGGCGCAGGCGCCGGGCCCTGGGATAAAAGGGCCTTTGATGAAGGCGCCTTTTCGGAAAAAAACAAAAACTTCCTCAGCCTGTCCAGTAGCGCAGCGGCGTCATTTTGGGCTCCGGTTTCCGGATCCAGCAATTTTTGCAGGAGGTCCCTGGATTCAAGCGTTATGCTTATCAGCTCATTTGTGACAGGGACTTTGCCGTTCCTGACCAGATCAAAAACCGTTTCGAGCTCATGAGCGAATGCCACCAATTCGCAAAAACCGAACATGGCTCCAGAACCCTTGATGGTATGCAAGGCCCTGAAGGCCCGCCCTATCTGTCCAGCATCCTCCGGGTTTTTTTCCAGCTCCAGGAGAGAGAGCTCCAGTTCGCCAAGGAGCTCCTGGGCCTCCTCCCTGAAGATCTCCCGTTGTCTGCCCTCGTGGTCTTTCATCTCAATCGTCCTGCCCGAACGCCTGGTCCGGCCAGAGGCAGTCACCGTGCGGGTTTTCTTTACAGATATCCGGGAATAGGCCTGCCGCTTTTACCGCCTGCCTGAAGGCTTCGGAACAGACAGCTATCGACATAGACTTTCCGGACCTGGCAGCGCTCCTGCAGGCGGCGCAGAAGAGTTGAAGGCAGGAAATATCTATTTCCTGCACTTCGCCAAGATCTAGAACTATGCGGCCCCTGCTGAGCGCGCCAGTCAAGATCTCTTTTATCTCCGCGGCGCTCTCCACCCTGAGGGCGCCCTTCAAAGCCAGCACTGGTAAGCCATCCGGTTTTTGTTTTTTTTCTCTACGATCGCTTCCATATAAAAACCTCTCCAGCGTTTTTCTTCTATCTGCTTAATTTCCGGCCATCTTATCTGATAAACTTTCTGATCTATTTGATGAATTTCCTGACGGTGGAGACAAGCTGTTCCGGCGTAAAAGGTTTTACTATCCATCCGCTGGCCCCTGCCTGTCTGCCTTCGGCCTTCCTTGATTCCTGCGATTCCGTTGTCAGCATTACGATCGGGGTGAACCTGTGCCCTGCCGTCTGCCGCACGTGTTTTATCAGCTCGATGCCGTTCAGGTTTGGCATGTTCAGGTCAGTGATTATCATCTGCACCGCGGCACTGCCCAATTTTGCAATGGCGTCCTTTCCGTCCACGGCTGCCATGACGTCAAACCCGGCGTCTTGCAGGGCAAAGCTTACCAGCTGCCTCATGGAGACCGAATCGTCTACTATCAATACTGTTTTGCCCATGGCCTTCCTATCTCATTGAGTTTATTGGTCTCATTTCGTTTATTTGGCTCTTTTTTTTCTTTTGGCCCGCTTCTTTCGTTTGGCGCGGGCCTGGCTGCATTCAGGGTCCTGGCCAGGACGGCCCTCTCGGACTCCATCGTGTATGTCCTGTCAAGGGAGCCGGCCAAGGCGCCGTCATCAAAACCGGTATCTTTCAGCGAACCCACTTTATCCAAAAATACTTCCATGTCTTTCTTCAGGGTGAGGAGCGGACCCGTTACGTGCTCTATCCGCTGCCTTGTGATGTCCTGAAACTGCATGGAGACCATTATTCCCCCTATATCACGAGTCAGCGTTACAGATTCCGATGAGAGTGCCCCCAGTTTGGAGCCTGCCTGCCTGACGGCTTCATCCAGATCCCTAAGTGTGGACCCCACAACCTCTTCCGCCGTTTGCGCCTTCAAACTGCTTTCGCCGATTTTTCCCTCCACCTTGGAATAAATGACGTGCATGTCAGACTCCACCTTCAGTATTATCTTCTGTATCCCGACGACGGCTTTGTTTGTCCTCTCAGATAGTTTTTTTATCTCTTCCGCCACAACGGCAAAACCCCTGCCGTGTTCCCCCGCCCGGGCGGCCTCGATCGCCGCGTTCAGCGCTATGAGGTTAGTGCGGTCGGAGATGTACTCTATTTCCGCGGTGATGCTTTTGATATTTTGGGCTTCACTTATAAATACTCCCAGGTCCGTAAGGACCTCCCGTATAAGACAGTTAAGGTCTTCCAGACTGCGCGTAACTTCCGCAAGGGACATCTTGCTCGAGTCTATAAGAGAAGAACTTCCGCTGCCTCCGGCAAACTGGGTGAAAACCTCCGACGCCATTACCGTCTGCCTCCGGGCGCGCTCCACTATTTTCATGAACCCATCGCCGATCTTCAACGCCGCCGATTCCGTCTCGGTTACCGTCTCGCCAAGCTGGTTCACAAAAACAGGTATGAGCTGCGTCCTCTCCTTGAGAAATCCCCGGACCTGCTCCATCAGCTCCTCTGCCTGTCCGGCCTGTCCGGAATGTCCGCCAGGAGTTTCACCATGTCCCAGGCTCATACCCTTGGCCTTCCGGCAATCGACCAGATACAACGCGCCTGCTGCGCATAGACATGCCGCTGCGGCAAGGGCCAGGCGGACTGCCGCTTTTTCGATTTGGCCGGCCACCAAAAAGATTCCGAACACGGCAAGTTGAACGGCAACTATCTTCAATAAGTATTTGTTTTTTTTTGAATTAGGCATTTTTTATTTTTTTATTTAGTTTGTTTAAAAAAGTTAATTATTTCTTTATTCGGATTTTCCCAAAAAAACTTTAATGGGCTAATTAAAATTATCAATAAACTTTAAAAACGCAATTTTACTCAGACATAAAAGTGTTTGAAAAAAGAAAAAAGATATTTTTAATGGTGAATTCAGGAGGATACGCGTAAAGATTAGGCATCGGGATCCCGTCAAAAAATTTTTGCACAACTGCCCTTCCGCTGCCTTTGGCATGGCCCTTTGGAATGGCTGGTACGTATGATCTGCTTTTCCGGAATAAAGCCGCGATAGTTAAAATAGCAAGGAGTGTCAGCCTAAAATGTCTGTTTGCAACGTATCAGGTTTGAAAAAGAAAAAAGAAAAAAGAAAAAGCAAGAGGACTGCCAGGGCATGGAAAGAGGGATGAAGAGAACTTCATCCCTCTTTAGGCCTTCTTTAACGCCCTCCGTCCCCTCCACCTCTGTTGCCGTCCCTTGAAGGCGAACTGCGTTTTTCTCCGCCGCCACGCTGATAACCTCCACCGCCTCGCTGCCCGCCGCCGCCTCGTTG
>JAKAGP010000129.1 GCA_021825785.1 Nitrospirota bacterium | reverse complement strand
ACATGCACGGCTCCAACGGCGACATGATCATGCTTGGCTGCAGGACCGAGGCTCTTGAGCCCCTGTTTGCCGAGACGTCTTCCCGCGGGTGGGACCTTGGTGGTTCCGGCTCCGCTTTGAGGACTCCGGCGTGCTGCCTTGGGAAGTCCAGGTGCGAATGGGCAAACATTGACACCATGGACCTCTGCAACGAGCTCACCCAGGCTTACCAGGACTATCTGCACAGGCCGGCCTGGCCATACAAGTTCAAATTCAAGATCGCAGGCTGCGCCGTGGACTGCGTTGCCTCGATAGCCCGCGCCGACTGCTCCGTCATCGGCACCTGGAAGGGCAAGATCGCGGTGGATCAGTCCGCTGTAGCTAATTACGCCAAAGGCGGGATGAACATCCAGGCCGAGATCGTGGACATGTGCCCCACGGGCTGCATGAGCTACAACGGCTCCGAGCTTACGATAGACGACGAGAACTGCAGCCGCTGCATGCACTGCATATCCAAGATGACGAAGGCCCTCAGGCCCACCGGCGAAAGGGGCGCGACCATACTCATTGGCGCCAAGGCTCCCATCGTTGTGGGTTCGCTGCTTTCCTGGGTGGTAGTGCCGTTCATAAAGATGGAGCCGCCGTACACCGAGTTCAAGGAACTGGTTGAGAAGATGTGGGAGTGGTGGGACGACAACGCCAAGCCCAGGGAGAGGATAGGCGAGCTCATCGAGATGAAGGGCATGAGGCCGTTCCTGGAAGCCATCGGCGTGGAGCCGCAGGCGCAGCAGGTATATGAGCCAAGAAAAGACCCGTTCTTCTTCTGGAAGGAAGAGGACCTCAATAAATAACGATTTTTAAAAGAAACCGTAAAGGAGGAATAAAATAATGTCTTGGCTTTCCGAGCAAGAAGCGAAGCAAAAAAGACAGACAGATATCGGGCCGCCCAGCTATAAGGAGATGCTTCCGCCCGTTATCGCTAAAAATTACGGCAAATGGAAGTATCATGAGGTCCTCACCCCGGGGCATATGGTCCATGTGGCCGAGTCCGGAGACAAGGTCTACACCGTCAGGGTGGCGGGCCCCAGGCTCCTTTCCACTGCCTCCATCCGGGAGCTGATGGATATAGCGGACAAGTACTGCGATGGCTACATCCGCTGGACTACCCGCAACAATATTGAGTTCATGACCACGAAGGAAGAGAACGTGGCCCTGATAAAGAAGGCCGCCGATGAGATAGGTTTCCCCTCTGGCGGCATAGGTTCCGGCATCTCCAATATGGTCCACACGCAGGGCTGGATCCACTGCCACAGCGCCTGCACGGACGCCTCCGGTCTGGTCAAGGCCATAATGGACGAGCTGTTCCCTTACTTCAACGAGAAGCACCTTCCGGCAAAGACCAGGCTTGCTCTGGCCTGCTGCGTCAATATGTGCGGCGCGGTGCACTGCTCCGACATAGCGGTCGTGGCCATTCACAGGAAAGTACCTGAGATCGATCATGATCATGTGAAGAACATGTGCGAGATACCGACCACGGTAAGCTCCTGTCCGACCAGGGCCATCAGCCCGGATCCGGCCAAGAAGAGCATAAAGATCAACCCGGACAAGTGCATGTATTGCGGCAACTGCTTTACCGTCTGCCCGCCCATCAACATCCACAATCCGGAGCAGGACGGTGTGGCCATAGTCGTAGGCGGCAAGGTTGGCAGCCTGAGGAAGGGACCCATGTTCTCCAAGCTGGCGATCCCCTACATAAAGAACAACCCGCCCAGGTGGCCTGAGGTTGTCGAGGCCGTCAAGAACATCGTGGACACCTACGCAAAAGATGCAAGGAAAAACGAAAGGGTCGGCGAATGGATCGACAGGATAGGCTGGGAGTCTTTCTTCAAGAAGACCGGCATACCCTTCACGTTCCAGCACATCGACGACTTCACCTTCGCGAGGGATACGTTCAGGACGTCTGCCGCATTTAAGTGGTAAAATAAAAAAAGGGGCAGCGGGCGCGCGCAGAAGCGCGCCCGTCCTTTTTGTTTTTTTCTTTTTTGTTTTTGTTTTTTTCAGGCTCAGGGTTGATTAGGACCAGTTAGGGCAAACGAACAAAAAACACAAAGCCAAAAAATCATTTACAGCCGGAGGGCAGGCAAGAAATGGAAAAGGAAGAGCTTAAAGACAAGATTTTCGCTTTTGTGCAGGCCGCGAAAGGCAAAAAGAAGCTGAAGGAAAAAGATATCATAAAAGGCGTGTCCACTGAGACCGGCGAGGCTGCGGATGTCGTCAAGAAGGCCATGAGGGAGATGATCGACGTAGGCAAGCTCATGTATTCCTATGGCGGCGGCTCCAGCTCCGTCGAGATCCCCTCTGAGGAGTACCTCAGGGAAAAGGGCATGATAAAGTAAGAGCTTAATTTAAAAAATTCCTTTGCTGTGAGAGATTTTTTATTTCCAAGGGTAGTCGTAGCCGGGCTAAGCGGTGGCTCGGGTAAGACTACCCTTAGTCTTGGGCTGGTCCGGGCGTTCAAAAAGCGTGGGCTGAAGGTGCTTGCCTTCAAGAAAGGGCCCGATTATATTGACGCGGCCTGGCTGGGCGCGGCATCCGGGGAGCCCTGTTACAACCTGGACCCCTTCCTGATAGGGCGTGAGAACATCGTTCCTTCCTTCATCAGCCGTGTAAAAAAGGCGCAGGCTGGCATATCTCTTATAGAGGGCAATCGCGGCATCTTTGACGGCATGGACCTTAAAGGCTCCCAGAGCACGGCAACGCTGGCCGGCCTGCTTGGGTCCCCGGTCATCCTGATAATGGATGCCTCCAAGATGACGCGCACCGCCGCGGCCATCGTCCTCGGGGTAAAAAATTTCGACCCGGAGCTAAAGCTTGCGGGCGTGGTTCTGAACCGGGTGGCGGGCGCCCGGCACGAGGCCATGCTTAGAAGCTCGATAGAGAGCTATACAGGGGTTCCCGTCCTTGGGGCGTTGCCAAAACTGAGGGGGGCAAATACCATTATCTCCGAGAGGCACATGGGCCTCCTTGCCCACGGAGAGCACCCGGAGGCCGCCGCGGCCCTGGAGCGCGCATGCGAGCTGATCGAAAAGCATGTGGATGTGGAAGGCGTTATAAAGGCCGCCCTTCAGGCCGTCCGTTTAAGGCAGCCCGCCCGGACCGGGGAAGACGCGGCAAAAAAGATAGACGGGAAAAAGAGAAAAGCCGGGCTCGTGATAGGCGTGATACAGGACCGCGCCTTTCAGTTCTACTATCCCGAGAATCTTGAAGCGCTTGAACAGGCGGGCGCAAAGATAGAGGTGATCAGCCCGCTTGCTGAAAAGGGCGCGGGGTCAAAAAAGACAAAAAAGATGCTTTCAAGCCTGCATGCCCTATACATCGGCGGAGGGTTCCCCGAGACCAACGCACTTCCACTGTCAGAAAACCGGGGTTTCATACGCGCTCTTAAGGAAAGGGTGGAACAGGGGCTTCCGGTCTATGCGGAGTGCGGAGGGCTCATGTACCTGGCCAGCCACATTGAGCTGGATGGCATAAGGTATAAAATGGCAGGCATATTCCCATTCGGCATGACGCTTGAAAAAAGGCCTGTCGCCCACGGGTACAGCATCGCAAAGGTGCAAGGTCAAAACCCGTTTTATCCCCTGGGGACGGTGCTTAAGGGGCACGAGTTCCATTATTCCAGGCCAGCCAGGATTCCCGCAAAAAGCAAAAACAAGAAAACGGAAATGGGAAAAAGCGCCGGAAACACTAACGGCTCGCGGCTGGTTCTTCAGATGGAGCGGGGAACCGGGATCGAAGGCGGCATGGATGGCCTGGTATATAAAAATGTCTTTGCCACTTACACCCATACCCATGCCCTTGGCACCCCGGAATGGGCGCGCGGAATGCTGAAAGCGGCAGCAAAGTTTTTAAATTTGCGATGACAGGGCGCAAGGTTTTTCTGCTTGGACTTTTTTTCTGTCTTGTCTGTGCCGCTTTTTCTCCGTGTCCTTCCAGCGCCAATCCTGAATATGCCAGGGCCACCGGAAAGGCGTGCATACAGTGCCATGGCGGGGGCGAGGTTGCCGGGCAACCTTTTTCTTCCGGGCAGCCGTTTGCCCATGGAGGTTCTTACCATAGGTCTCAACTTGCCGTGCTGCCGCCCAGCCTGCCGCCCAGCCAGACTGCCGGATTGGAAAGCAGGTTGTTTCTGCCAGGCGTCGCCAGCCCGATCTCCGCGATAGAATGGTTAGCTGCCCTCCTGTGCCTGCTTCTTATCCGGAAACCGGAACACGCCGCGAAGTAGTGATACAATTGGATTAAGCGAAGCGGCCTGGAGCGTGCTGGGCCAACGCGTTTCGGGCGATAGGATGAACAAGTGCCAGGGTATCAAACAACAAAGGAGGCACACATGGCAATCAGTAACGAGCAAACAGTGTTAGATGACATGAGGGCTGTTGCGCCTGAATTTTCGAAGCTTACAGAAGAGCTTCTATTCGGTGATATTTGGAAACGCCCTGATCTCTCGCAGCGCGATAAAAGCTTGATCACTGTCACATGCCTGATCGCGCTGAACCGTATAGAGCAAGTCGATTTCCATCTTAAAAAGGCTTTTGAAAACGGCCTCACGAAGGAAGAACTTGTGGCCGCGATCACGCATATTGCATTTTACGCCGGATGGCCTACGGCAGCCTCAGGGTTTGTTCACTTGAAAAAAATAATCGATCACCTATAAGTTGATTTAAGAAAAACTGAGTTCAAGGGGCCTTGCGAACTTTCCTGCATATTAGCGCCGCGCTCGCCTTTTGTTTTAGTTAGACCAGAGGAAAGAGAGAAAAAGGGGGCAACGCCCCCTTTTCAGTTTCTTTTGTCTAACAAAAACTTCCTGTGGAAACATGGCATCTTCCGCGAACTTGGGGCGGACAAGACTGCGTCCACCTACCCGCACTTTGCGACAACTAGAAAAAGGTGCGGGCTTCGGGACGTAACTTATGCGATCGCATAACTTACCGGCCTCACTTTTTCTGGTAGAACTATGGGATGGCTCTTATTTCCCAAATGGTCGCATTATGCCTCGATAGGGACTGATACTAAATTGACTGCTTTAGAATTTATTCGTATACTGAAACAGATTCTTTTTGAGAGGAGGTGGACAGGTGATCGCGTATTTCATGCCGGGGCTTTTTAAGGCCGCGTTTGGCTGACGAAGCTTTACCCAAAAGCCTGGTCGAGGTTTTCCGGCTATGGAGTTCGGCGGTCGTTCTGGTTCACGCTCCTTGTTCATAACTGCCTGATCCGCTGATTTAATCCAAACTCCACCGCAAAAAATCCATAGCGAAAAAAGTCTTGCCAACCTCACTGCTGCGCGTGGACGGGGTCTTTTCCGTCCGGCTAGCTGAAATTTTTTTGAGGTTTTTTTTCACTTCGACCTTGCTGCCCCGTATTAAATCGGGCAATAAATTTTTTTCGATTTTTGTCATCGCCGGGCAGATTTTTTCAAATAAAAAAAGTGGAGGATTTATGAGCGGAAAAGATTATACAAAGATGTGGGAAGGCCTTGGACTTAATCTTGAGAATCACGCGGGGCTCCTTGGCGCCCTTTCAAAGGCTTACACGGACATTTACCTTGCTCAGAAGAACAGGCCCAAGGCAATGGAGTACTTTGATTTTGTCATTTCCGAGGTGCATGGACTGAGGATCGAGGAGATCGTGAACGCAAAGGAATCTGGCCGCAAGGTGGTGGGCACATTCTGCGTCTATGTGCCCGAGGAGATCGTGCTTGCGGCTGACGGAGTATGCATAGGCTTATGCGCGGGTGCTGAGGTAGGCTCCGACGAGGCCGAGAAGTTCATACCCAGAAACACCTGCGCCCTCATAAAGGCTTTCATGGGTTTCAAGCTTTCCAGGCTTTGCCCTTATGTCGAATCCGCTGACCTTATCGTTGGCGAGACTACTTGCGATGGCAAGAAAAAAGCATATGAAAGCTTTAATGACATAACTGGAAAGGTCTATGTTATGGAAATCCCTCACATGAAAAACGCCGAGGACAGAAAACTCTGGC
>JAKAGP010000128.1 GCA_021825785.1 Nitrospirota bacterium | reverse complement strand
ACCATCAAGCAGGTGATAGAGGATTCCTGGTTCAACAGCTTCGAGGCGATGAAGATAGTCTATGTTTTCTGGGCAATAGGGATACTGACCGAAAAGAAGATGGAGACGGAAAACATCACTCTGGACGTTCTTCTCCATGAGCCCCTGCCCGGGGAGGGGCGGGACGCCTTCGCCTCAAAGGTGGTGGCCTTTCACTCTAAACTCCCAGGGATGGACCCGTATGAGCTTTTGGGGCTGGACGCGGGGGCAACCACCCAGGAGACAAAGAAAAACTATTACCGGCTCGCCAGGGAGTTCCACCCGGAGAGGGTGTTTGATTCCGATGAGCAGCAGTTGAAGGAAAAGCTCGTTGATATATTCGATGCCGTAAAGGGGGCTTACATTGCGCTTATGCGGCAGCACGCGCAGGACGAGGCCGGCGCGGCAACCTCAACGGCGCCTGAAATTAAAAGTGAAAATGACCCAGTAGAGGCCGGTCTTCCTGTAAACAATATAGAGGCGGCCGGAAATAATATAGAGGCGTACGAATATACAGAGGCCGCAGAAAACAATATAGGGCCGCGCGAGGATGCCCCCCAAAAAGCTGACGCTGCTCAAAGCAGCGGTGAAGCGCCCGGCCTGATCGGGTCTTTAAGGGAGGCAACCCGGAGCGACCCTTTAAACCCTGAACACTGGAGACGTCTTGCCCTGGCACTGAGCAGTGGGTATGGCGATTTTTTTGAGGAGGCGGAGAGGGCGATGTTCGAGGCCTTAGGGCTCTCCCCGCTGGAAGGAGACTGCTATGCGGAGCTTGGGTATATTTATCTGAAGGCCGGAAGAAGCGGAGAGGCAAAGAGGCAGTTTGAAAAAGCCCTCGTCCTGGACCCCGAAAATCAAAAAGCCTTGGAAGGGTTGAGGCACTTTTAGGTTTTAGCGTTGCAACACGTCTTTATTTTTCGCGCACAATATTAAAAGAAACAACCGTGCCGCGGCACGGAATCACGGCAAAAGGAGGGCGGAGCAGGCCCCGCCCCCATGAATCCCAAAAAATAAATCAATAAAGAATTTTTTTGTTTGAACCCAAAGACAGACTTACTGCTTTTGGGGTTCCGTCTTTTTTGAGAAGAGGCCCTTTTTAGGTTTCGGCTCCGGGATGCGCTCTCCTTCCATGCGAATGATCCTTCCTTCGACCTTCGCCCCTTTTTCTATGGAGAGGTATTCCCTGTATACCAATTCTCCTTTCCCCTGGGCGTTGGAGCCTACGTCTATCTCGGCGCTTTCAAGGGTGCCGCTGAATTCTCCGTTTATGTGGATCTTTATAGCCGCCTGGATCTTCCCCCCATGGAATTTCCCCGTGACCTTAACATAGCCCCCCGCAACTATATCGCCCCCGGTCATGCCGCCCTCGATCTCCACGCTGCCGCCTTTGGTCCTGATATTTCCCTTGCAGTTGCCTTTGATGAATATATTGGAATTTTCAGCGCTGGTGATATCGCCCTCGTAATCCCCGGTGACCTCCAGGTCTCGGGTGATTATCATATTACCGGTTAGCCTGCTGCCGCTGATGATGGCATTCATGTTCCCTTCATTCCTGGGCGCAGCCAGTGCGCTCTTGCCAGCCTCCGTTGCCCCTCCTTCATAGGCCGCGCGCTCAGGCAGTTTCAACAGCGACACAGGTTTTTCGGAATGGTTATCCGGTTTCTCGATGGCCTTCAGATTCTCGCTCATGTATGTGCTCCTTTCGTCCGGAGTCTTCCGGCAAATGATGGACGTTTTCTTAAAAGTGTTATCCCGCCGCACGGGCATTCTGGATTTTCTGGAACCCGGTCTTTAGTAAAATTTTTCAAGTGTGCCGTTTTGAAAATGGCCGCCCTTGCTAGTTATGAAAAGAGGTCGTTTTCATCCGCGGGGGTGTTTTTAACAGCTCCTTCGCCTGGGAGATGCCCCGTTTGGAAAGCCATGACGAAGCGCATCCAAGGAAAAGCAGCTGCATTTTGCGCTTCGTTATAGGGCTTGCCAAGGTTCACGTACGGGACTTGAAGTAATTATATGGGAACGGAATGGATTTGAAATATGACGGGAGTCACCAAAGCTGATCCTGCGGCAACATGCCCCTTGATAGCCAAAGGAAGAAATCTATTTTTTTGCTGCCCTTTGGAAGACCCCGCTTTTACCGCCGCTTTTGCGGGTGAGCATGACGTCCTGTATCACCGCTCCTTTGTCCACGGCCTTGCACATGTCATAGACGGTAAGGGCGGCCACCGAGGCCGCAACCAGCGCCTCCATCTCCACCCCCGTCGGGCCGGTGGTCTTTACGGAGGACTCTATTTCCACGGAATTTTTTTCCTCATCCAGCCAGATATCCACCCCGGCCTGCGAGATCGCCAGGGGATGGCAAAGAGGTATGAGCTCCGGGGTTTTTTTCGCGGCCATGATCCCCGCGATCCGGGCGGACGCCTGCACGTCTCCCTTGGGCATGCGGCCTTCCCTTATAAGGAGGATGCTCTCCGGGCTCAGAAGGACGGTCGCGCGGGCAACCGCCTGCCTGGAGGTGGAAGGTTTCCCGCTTATGTCCACCATCCGGGCCCTTCCCTTGGCATCCAGGTGGCTCAGGGATTTTTTGTTTTTCGTCTCTTTTTTTACCCCCGTCTTGATCTTTTCACCTTTTTAAGCAGCGCCTTCGCGGTTTTTGCCTGATGGCTTTTGGGGTATTTCTCTATGACCTGCCTGAAAAGCGCCGCTGCCACCTTCTTGTCATTCGTCTTCAGGAAAGAGATGCCCTGCTGCAAAAGCGCGTTTGGCACCTTTATGCTCTTTGGGTAGTGTTTTACGACCTTTTCATATGCGAGTATTGCCTGGTCATAGTTTTTCTGCTTGAAATAACTTTCGGCTATCCAGAACTGCGAGTTTCCGGCAAGTGGATCATCCGGGAATTTCTTTAAGAACTTCTCAAACCCCTGCCTGGCGCCGTCGTATTTTCCACTCTGGTAACTGGCATATGCTTTGTCATAAACGGTCTGGGGCGTCTGGGCTGCTTCCTGCGCCTGCTGTTGTTCCTTTGCTGCCTGGGCGGCTTGAGCGGCCTGCGCTGCCTTCACCTGGGCTGCCTGGGCCTGCAACGCGGTCTCAAGCTTGGTGATCCTGCTGCCAAGGGAGTCCAGCGCGGTTTGCTGCTGCGCTATCTTTTTTTCCAGTCCTGCCGTCTCTGAAGACTGGTCGGAAAAGAACTGCTGGTTTTGGTGCTTTTGCTCATCCACGCTGCCCCTGAGATTGTTCAGATCGCTCTGCATGCTCGACAACTGGTCCAGCACTCCCGCCTGCGAAGACCTTATGGTGTGCAGTTCCGTTGCACTCTTGGAGGAAAGTGTTTTCTGGGACGCCTGGATGTTGGTGCTCATGCTGTTGACCTGGGTTTGAAGCGTATACGTCTGGTTTTGTAGCTCGCTTATGTCCGCCTTCATCTGGGCCTGGTCATCTGCGCAGCCGGCGGTCAGCGCGGCAATGGCGCATAACAAAACCAGAACGGGCCAGTGTTTTTTAAAAAAAACGCCTATCATGTCTTTTTTGCCTTTTTTGTCTTCTTTTCTCCCCATTATGCCTCCGTCCAAAAGATTTTTTTGTTTTTTATTGAAAACTCCATCTTGGACCATATGCGGTCATGCCGGGCGGGCTCAGCCTTTTCTGGTTCTTGCCGTTGGCCTGCATTACGTAGATCTCCCTGCGCCCGTCACGGTTTGAGGTGAATGCGATAAGGCTGCCGTCTGGTGAGAAGCATGGTTGGTCGTTGACGCCCGCGTCCGTAAGGAGCATCTGGTCCGATCCGTCCGTTTTGACAGTGAATATCTGGCTGATGCCGTCGTATCTTCCCACAAAAACTATCCTTTTTCCGTCGGGCGACCATGCCGGGGAGGTATTGTAATTTCCCTGGAATGTAACCCTCGAAATATTATAGCCATCAGAGTCCATGATGTAAATCTGGGCGTTGCCGCTCCTGTCGGATACGAACGCTATCTTTTTGCCGTCAGGAGAGAAGGCCGGAGACACGTCTATCCCCAGGGATTTTGTCAGTCTCACAAGCTTGCCGTTACCCAGCTTTTCATATAGATTGGGGCTGCCTTTGAAGGAAGAAGAGAAGACCACATCTCCGGCTGCGTCAATGTCCCCGGCCAGGTTTGTGCCTCCGGCCCGGAAGACTGCGGTTTCCCTTGCCCCCGCCAGATTGATCTTGTATATGCCCCACGCCCTGTGGCGCTCCGCTGTATAAAGCAAGGTCCCCCCGTCCCTGGACCACCTTGGGGGCAGCAGTATCGTTTCATTGAGCCCCAGAAAGCGCATGCGCCTTGTGTCCCAGTCGGAGACCACGATGTCTTTCCTGCCCCTTTTGGTGGTGATGAAGGCGAGCCTGCTTGTAAACGGGCCCTTAAGGCCTGTAAGCGCCTGGTATATATCTTCCGCCATGGAATGGGAAAGCGGCCTCAGGAGGTCCTCGGGGGCGCTGTAGGTCTTGCTCAGGATGGCGGCCCCGGACTCCACGTCATAAAGGGTCGCCGAGACCTGGAACTCACCCTCTGGCGTGTAATTAACCGTGCCCTTCAGCACGAAAAACACCCCCGCCGGCTGCCAGTCCGCACGGTTGAAAGGCTGGTAAGGGGCCTCGGTAAAACCTTTTTTGTCAAGGAACAGGAACAGTCCTGTATAGTCCAGGTCTTCCTGAACCACCTTCGATATCTCCGTCCCTCCCAAACCCGAAAGAGGGCTTATGGCTATGGGGACTTTTCTGTTGGGGTTGTTGATGTTCACGTATATCATCGCCCGCGCCATGCGAGCGCAGAAGAGGGAGAGCATCGCGAAAAGGGTGAAGAATATGGCGCCCTGGATCAGCGGATAGCGCCGGAAGGTCTTTTTCTTTTTCTGACTTTTCTCTTTCATGATACCCAAATTATTAAAATGACCTCCTTTTTTTCAATCCGGGTTGAAGACAAATCCTACCTCAAGGCCGCCCGGCGGCAGCACCCCCGGCGGGGGCGGCACCTTTGCCGTCCTTTGAATGGCCCTTATCGCGGACTGGTCAAAAAGCCCGTTGCCTGAGCGCTTCTCAAACCCTTTGGCGACAAGGGTCCCGTCTTTAAGGATGTCTATGGTGACCGTGGCCTCTATCCCGTGGACCTTAGCGTCCGGAAGATACCAGTTTCTCCAGATAGACCCCTTCACTTGGCTTAAGTATCCCTTAAGCGCGGTATTATCCCCCGCGCCTGCCTGTGCGCTGCCTCCTGCGTGGCCTTTGTTTTTACTGCTTTTGCTGCTTTTGTTTATGACCACTTTTTCTCTAAGCTTTACCTTTTTTTCGATCCCGTTTACGGCCCGCTCGATATCCACGCTCTGCTGTATCCTGGCCAGTTCTTTAGCTATCAGGGCATCGCTTTCATGCGAATGCCTCTCAGGCCTCTTTTCCGGCATGGCCATCGAGGCCTTTTTTTCAACAGGGACCGGGCGGGGGGCTTTGGTCTGCGCCAATTGTCTTTCAGTAACGGGTTTTCTGCTTTCCGCCGGTTTATCAAATCTGCCGGCAGGCGAGACCAGGTCCACCTGGAACGGTTGGGGTATTATGAAGGGCTTTTTGAGCGTTATGGCAAGCGCGGACAGTATGACCGCGTGAAACAATACCGACAGGAAGAGCGTTTTTTCAAAAGTCATCCAGGCGCTTTACTTTTTTCGCTTTTTGTTTTTGCCTATTTGTTCTTCAGTGGTTCGGTCACGATGCCCAGTTTCTGGATCCCGGCGTCCTTAATCTCGCCCATCACCTGCGCGACCCTTCCGTACGAGACAGCCCTGTCAGCCTCCAGGTAGACGTCCGGGTCCTCCTTGCTGAGCATGCTGAGCCGGGCCTTCATCTGTTCCATGTTGAGCCTGGCTCCCTTCATGTAGAGACTTCCGTCCTTCTTTACGTTTATCGTTATAGGGCCTTCATAGGTAAGGGACTTGCCTTTGGCCTGCGGGAGATTGACGTCCACCCCCTGGGTCATCAGCGGCGCCGTCACCATGAAGATGACCAGCAGCACCAGCATCACGTCAACAA
>JAKAGP010000127.1 GCA_021825785.1 Nitrospirota bacterium | reverse complement strand
GAACTCGGTGAGCTTTATATAACCGATGCCGTTGTTCTTGTCCAGCATCTTCCATTTAACGCTCTTTATTTTTATTATGGCCCTCACAAGCTTAAAATCATGCGCCGTGGAAAAACCCTCGCGGAAGATCGAGAGGGTCACGGAGGTCCCCACCGGCCCGCGCATCTTCTTGACCGCGTCGAATATCGTCATGTCACCGGTAGGAGCTCCGTCTATCTTGAGAATCTTGTCCCCGGCTTTAATGCCCGCCTTGTACGCAGGCGTGTCCTCTATGGGGGATACCACGGTCAGTGCACGGTTTTTTACTCCTATCTCCATGCCCAAGCCGCCGAACTGCCCATTGGTGTCTATCTGCATATCTTTATAAGCATCCGGGGGCATGAACCCTGAATGCGGGTCCAGCGAGTCTATCATGCCGTTTATGGCGCCGTATATCAGCTTTTTCGTGTCCGGCACCTTCACATAATTGGCCTCAACCGCTTCGAGCACCTCGGTGAAAACCTTCAATTGGCTGTAATTGTTGTTCTCGCCTGCGCTGACATAGCTGTCAGTCCAGAGCGTCATCGCGGCAAAAGCAGCAACCAGGCTCACGGCCAATGCCGCGATCCATATTTTCCTCTTCTTTAAATTAAAGGACATTTGCCTGAACACCTCCAAATAGTTATTCCATCGCGGCCCGTTTTTCACCATCAAGGAATAGTAAAGACGATCAATTTCTGGCCAGCCACTGCATGGGATCAAGCGGCTTGCCCCTGTATCTTACCTCAAAATACAGAGAAGGCCCATTCACCATTACGGATCCACCGGCCCTGCCGACCGGGGCCCCTCCCATTATTATATCCCCAACCTTCAAAAAAATCTCATTGAGACCGGCGTAAAGACTGTTATAGCCACCCCCGTGGTTTATTATCACCAACTGCCCGTAACCCTTGAACCAATCAGCATATATGACCTTGCCCTCGAATATACTCCGGACCTTTGCGTTGGCCGCCGTCCTTATGTAGATGCCGTTTCTGAATATGGGAGTTCCGAACACCGGGTCCGTGCCGCGGCCGTAACGGAACACGACAGTGCCCAGCACAGGCCACGGCAGCCTGCTTTTCATGCCCTGGAACCCTTTGCCATTGTAAGAGGAGCTGATATTTGAGCGGTTAATGACGGCAAGAAGCTTGCGGGAGGCCTCCTTAAGTCCTTCGAGCATGGCCTCATAGCTTGCTTTCTGGCTTCTGATCGAAACGAGGAGGTTCCGTTTTTCCTGCCTCTTCATATCCAACCGGCTTTTGACAAGGGCGGCCCTGGATGCTTCCCGCCTCAGGCCGGAAACAAGACTGGAAAGCGAGGCTTCCTGCCCCTGCAGTTCGTTCAACGAGGCGCTATAAGAGTCCTCATCTTTCTTCTCCTGTTCCGCCATGACCTCCAGGTAGCTCCACCTCCTTAAAAAAGAGCCCATGTCATCCGCGCCCAGCAGCATGACAATGTCCTGCGCCTGCCCGTTTTTCCAGAGGCCGATGAGCTTGGCCTTCAACCAGTTCTGATGTTTAAGGAGTTCCTGCCTTGTTTTTTTGATGCCGGCATCGGTCAGTCCGATCTTTCTGTTTATTGAAGCCAGACGTTTTTTTTCCGCATCAAGCCGCCCCTCATATTTGGACACTTCACCGTTTATGGCCTGCAACTGGTCCGAGATGGAAGACTCCTGCTGGTTGGCTTGCCGCAAGTTCTCTTCCTGCTTTTTTATCTCTTTCTGTATGTTCCTGTACTTGCCTTTCACATCCTCGGCATGGACGGCGGAGACCAGAAGGAAAAGAAAAAAAGGGATCATCAAAAAGACAAGCAGGCCCTTTTCGTCTGGCGTGCGCATATCAGATGCGAATTCTGCCCAGGGCTATAAGCGCCCCGGTAAACCCAATGAAAAGACCAGCGGGCAAAGGCATATAAAAAATGAAGGCGGGGAAGAGCATATACCTCAGGACGGGCACGGACGAGGCGAACCCGCCGAGGAAAAACCCTCCAAAGACACTGTAAGTTGCAAAACAGGCAAGCAGGCCGCCCGCTAGCCCAAGCAATGAGCCTTCTACAAGGAAAGGCGCCCTGATGAACCATCCGCCCGCGCCAAGCAAGCTCAGGGTTTCCACCTCGTCTTTCCTCCGGTAAAAAAGTATCTTGACGGTGCTGTAGCAGACAAAAAGCACTCCCACCAACAGGGCCGCAAGAAAGGCAATGCCCGCTGACCTGGCCCCCGTTATTATCCGCTCTATGCCTTCCAGAAATTTGGCCCCGTATTGCACGTCCTGCACTCCCTGCATGGCTTTAATCTGCCGGGCAAGCTCCTGGGCGGCCTCACTTTTCAAGTTATCCCTTCTGAACCTGATCTCGATGGAGGCAGGCAGGGGGTTTCCATCCAGCCCCTCAAAGAGGTACGCGGAGTCCTTCATGGCTTTTTTCAGCTCTCCCAGGGCGGCGTCTTTGGATATGTAGGAAACTGTCCTGACGGCGGGATTGGCCTTGATGGCCCCTTCCAGCCTGGCCAGGCCCTGCTGCGATATCCCGTCATCCAGGTAAACCGTCATTGAGAACTGGTCCTGAAGCTTTGATGCGAAATAGTTCAGGTTGTATACCGTGAACAGGGCAACAAGCAGTATGAAGAGCCCCACTCCAATGGAGAGGACACTCAGGAGGTTTATCCATTTCTCCTTCCACATCCCGGCAAGCGCGCTTCTTAACCCGCTCATCCCGCGGCCTCCGTTTCGATCCTGCCGCCGGCAAGCTTAAGCACCCTCCGGCCGGTACCCGTGTACAGGTCCCTGTTGTGCGTAGCTATCAAAACCGTCGTGCCCCTGGCGTTTATGTCCTTGAATATCCGCATTACCCCGGCCGAGGTGTCGGGATCCAGGTTTCCGGTGGGTTCATCGGCAAGCAGGAGTACCGGTTCGGCCACGATGGCCCTGGCTATAACGGCCCTCTGCTGCTCGCCTCCAGAAAGGGTCTCGGGCCAGCTGTCCGCCTTGTGCCTGAGCCCAACCATCTTAAGGACCTCCATAACCTGGGTTTTAAGCGCTCTTTCCGCCACGCCCCTTATCCGGAGCGCTAGCGCCACGTTGTCATAGATCGACCTGCCGGAAAGGAGCCTGAAATCCTGGAAAACCACGCCTATCATCCTGCGGAGCCCGGGGACGTGCCCCGCCTTCATCGAGCTTGTCTCGATGCCGTTTACCGAGATAGACCCGCCGTCTGGATCTATGGCGCGGTATATAAGCTTTAGTAAGGTGCTTTTGCCCGCCCCGCTGGCCCCCGTAAAAAAAAGGAGCTCGCCCCTTGCAGCCTGGAATGTTACACCCGTCAGTGCCTGCTGGTTTTCATATGTCTTTATAACGCCTTCAAAACGGACCATATCGAATAATCCAAATCCCTTCCTTTTTGAATCCCCTGAATGCCCGCTATGGAATCAGCCCCGGCTAAAAAATACCCCGGGCATGGCGTCTTTCTCACCCAATCCCTCTGCCATCGGGAGGAGTGAAGAGAGATCATTTTCCCAGCTCTGGCCGGAGCCCGCTTACCCCGATCTTGAACAATCCCTAATGAAGCTTTCACTTAAAGTCCCTGGCTGAGGCTGGCTTGCGATCCCGGGTATGCCTGCCGGCCAGCAGCTCCTTTATCATGAGCCTGTGCTGAAAGACCATGAGTTTCATTATCTTGCTGGCGAAGTCAGGCTTGCCCACGATCCTCGAGTAGTTCACGTCCTTGGAGGCGAGCACCTCCCCCTTGCAATAAAGGAAGGTGCGAACGACAGGGGTCCTTGAAGCGCAGTCTTCTGTCTGCACATGGTACATCTTTCCGCCAAAAGGCACATTCGTGTTAAATCCCGCCCTCATGGACGTAGTTATTATATAAGCCCCGCATTAAAAAAAGGAAGGGGAATTTGGGTAGTACCCCGGTTTGACGAATACCGGCCAGACAGCCGGCTTTCGCTTTCACTCAACCTGGAACACTACCAGAATTTTTGTTTATTTCCCTGTTATCCGGGATTCCCCAGATATGCGAGACAGGCCCCTTTTGTATTCCTGCTCCGAAAGGACCCCGCTTTTATAGAGATCTTCGAGCTTTTGCATCTGAATGAGCCTTGTTTTGGCTTTATTAAAATCCTCATCGGAGAGCGTTCCACTTGTATGCAGATCTTCCAGTTCCCTGAGCTTGTCAGCGTTTTTTTGTCTTTGGCTGCCCGTTCCGCCGACTCCGGGGGTTTTTGATATCTCCTCTGCGCCGGCCACAGCAGACGATGATGAAGCCGGGACTCCTGTCTCAGCCGGTTTATTCAAGACCTTGGCCATTATCACGCGCCTGTTGTCCTGGATAAGTTTGGCAACCGCCACGGCGATATTTTTGGTCTGGGCCTCGTTCAGCTTGTTTGTTATCAGGTCATAATCGCTGCCGTAATACTGCCCGGTGCTTTTGACCGGTAGGGAACCGCCCATTATCTCCTTATCTTTTGCCATCAAAACCACTTTAACATCATGGGTCCCTTTGGCATAACGGGCTCCCGTTGTGCCGGACCAGTAATCTCTGGGTTGCAGCTCCTGGCTGTAGTAGTCCCAGCGCCCCTTTATTGAGAGGCGGAGCACTATATCGGCAGGACTTCCCGCTTTGTAGGGGTAGATAATACCGCTGAAGACCTTCATCTTTTTAAGCTCGTCCACGACCATCGGACCGTAAGGCCTGTTTATTTGTGACTTGCCATGACTCTGAACTCCGGGGCCCTCGCTGACCACAATACCCGCCTCCAGAGGGATGGGCTCGGTAGGGTTGTAAGCAGGAGACGGGGAAATCTTGACCGTGGTTGAAGCAAAGGCGCTCACGCCAAAGGAAATCACGGCCAGAAAAAGGACTATGAAAAAATGGGTTTTTATTTTTCTCATCTTTGCCTCCCGGAGGTTTTGATAACCGTGCTGCACTAATCTATATTTTTTATCAGTATTTATTCAAGCCAGCACATAGGATTAATGTTTTTTAGCCGTCATTCCCGAGAAAGCGTGGCTCCAGATTCAGCCTTTAACCTGAAAATGGATACCCGATTAAGGTCCCCGGGCATGACGAAAAAGACGGCCATGACGGTGCGCTCTGTATCCCATCCCAAGTCAGGCCCGAATTTCTTCAGGGCCTGAAAGAAAAAAAGGGAGGGTCCTTTTCAGGACCCTCCAGGCCATCAGTTAAGATAACCGAGGGCGGTTAGGAATCACCGAGTTTTTTGTTTTTCGCACTAAAAATTCACGTTGAACGTAAAGTAAATGTCCTGCGCGCTTTTTATGGGAGCGAATATCTGCGCGTTCAGGGGAGAGCTTGCCAGGTCGCTCATTGCCAAAGGCGAACCCAGCCAGTTATTCGAGCCCGTGTACTTTATGTCATAGTACTGCCAGCCCAGCCTGAAGTAGGCAACGGCCAGTTTGTCTATGGGTTTTGCGTGGATCTCCTGTATGGCATAGAGCTCGTACACATCGCCCCTGGTGCCCAGTTTTGAGGTCCACATATCGTCGCCTGCGGGCACAAAGCCGATCCAGTCCTTTGAGCCGTGGTTTAATTCCGCGCCAAGCTTGGTGCGGGTGCTGTCGATGTCATACCGGGCGCCCAGATATATGGCCCATCCGGTGTGGTTCTGTCCATCGAGCATCTGGGGTTCCAGATTCTTCACGTTCGCGGCCTGCTGGGGCGTCAAAGCGGATTGAGCAAGGGGAAATCCCGTATTCTGATCGACGTAACCCAGGCTCTGTTCAATGAACGGACCAAACGCCCCGGCCCTATTGCCGTTAGGCATTGCATGGCTTAAAGCGCCGGCCGCAAAATAGTTCACATTTTTTATCATACCCTGCGCGACTGCGCCGTACCAGTCTATGTTTCCAACGTTCGAGGTGGGGTTCAGGAACTCCTGCACCCCGCTGGTGGCAGTTGTAGGCACCGCGAAGTCCGGCGGTGCGTCAAAGACGTCTATCCCGCGGTCCCACTGGAGGGTAATTTCGAGCTGGTCGGTATTATAGGGGACCACGAACAAACCGGCAAAATTAGTGTCGTGAAGATTGCTGAAACCGGAGTCAAACCCTCTGCCGCCGCAGAA
>JAKAGP010000126.1 GCA_021825785.1 Nitrospirota bacterium | reverse complement strand
CTCTCCGCAGGCATTGGAGAGATGGGCCAGGCGGTTGACATAAACTCTCTGGTGAAAAAAATAGAGGTTTTCGTATCGCTTCAGGCCATGGCAAACGGCATTAAATCGGAATTCAGGTACGCGCCGAAACTGCCCGGCGCGGTCATAAACCCTTTTCAGTTGGAACAGGCCGTCCTGAATGTGGTCAACAACGCGATCGAGGCCATGGGCCATGGCGGAACGCTTCGCGTCCGGACGCTCCTGTCAGCCGGAAGGCAGCCCCAGGAGCGGGACCTTGTAGTAATACGGATATCCGACACCGGATCGGGAATCCTTGGCGGCGAAAATGAAAGACCGGCCGCCGCGGACAAGGGGAAGGGGTTCGGCCTCTTCCTCACCAGGGAGATATTGCGATACTATGGAGGGCTGCTGCAGATTAAAAGTCAAAAAGGCATTGGCACAACGGTCCTCCTCTGCATCCCGGCCGACCGGGCGGCCGTCCAGATTCCCGCCCTGCCCGGCAGGCCCCCGGCCGGAACCGGAGACGCCTGGCGCCAGGACGATTAGCCCCTTTCTGTTTCCTTTTTGCACACAAATCTTCAAAAAATAATGTATCTGTAATAAACATTCTGTTTCTGCAGGGGACAGGCTGAAATGTGACGGCCCCGTGCCTGAAAAGATGAAGCGATGCCATTGCCGCTCCGCCTTTTTCGGAAGCTTGAAACTTGAAAGGATTTCAACCGCTTAGCCGTCATTTTCCCGGGTATATGGCTTTTTATATACGGCTGGCATGCCAATTGCAATTTCAAATATCATGGATGAAAAAACCGTCATGGGAGCCGCCGGGTTCAAATGGTACGCCATATACGTGAGATCAAGACACGAGGGCGTGGCCTACGGCCAGCTTCAAAAAAAGGGGGTGGAGTCGTATCTGCCCCTCATCAAAAGGAACCGGCAGTGGAAGGACCGCAAAAAGGTGGTGGAATTTCCTCTCTTCCCCGGATATCTGTTTGTGCGTGTTAATCCGAATCCCTCGGAGTTTGTCAACGTCCTGAAGGCCAGGGGGGTGGTAAGCCTGGTCTCGGGGCAACAGGGAGTGCCTCTTGCCGTGCCCGACAACGAGATCGATTCCCTGAAGCTCATGGTGGAAAAGGGCAGCGGCCTGGACATCTATCCCGCCCTGAAGGAAGGCGTGCGGGTGATGGTCATGAGGGGGCCGCTAAGCGGGGCCTCTGGCGTTATAGTCAAGAAAGAAGACTGCTATATGCTCATCGTTAACATAGATATCCTTGGCAGGAGCATAGGGGTAAAGGTCCCGGCCGAGGATATCGAGATGGTTTAGACAGCCGGAAAATTTTTTTGAATTTTTTCCCCGGAAGCCGCAGTCCTCAAAGCTCAGTCACGCTGCCCAAATTTCTTTTGCAGGACTAAAGCCGAAAAACATTCCCTGTAACCGGAAAGGCGAAGCACTGGGATCAGCTATATCATCTGGAGGAAAAGCCCGCATGGAAATCCCATTCCACAAGCCCTACATAACAGATGAAGAGATAGCAGCCGTTGTAAAGGCCATCAGGTCCGGCTGGCTCACTATGGGCCCCAAGACGATCGAATTCGAAAACAGGTTTGCGGGGTATGTGGAGTCCGGGCATGCCGTCTCGATGAACTCCTGCACCGCCTGCCTCCACCTGGCGCTCCGGGCCATCGGTCTGCAGGAGGGCGACGAGGTAATCGTGCCCGCCATGACGTTTACGGCCACCTCGGAGGTGATCAGCTATTTCAACGCCAGGCCCGTCTTCGCCGACATAGAGACCGGGACCTCCAATATCGACTTGAACAAGCTCGAAAGCCGCATCACTGGACGGACAAAGGCCATAATCCCCGTGCACTATGCGGGCCAGCCCTGTGACATGGACGAGATACTGGAGATCGCTAAGGCGCGCCGGGTGCATGTGATCGAGGACGCGGCCCATGCCCTGCCGGCATGGTACAGGTACAAAAAGGTCGGCGGCCTGGGCGATATCACATGCTTCAGCTTCTACGCAACAAAAACCCTTTGTACAGGGGAAGGGGGGATGGCGGTCACGAACGACGAGCGGTGGGCCGAGACGATGCGGGTGCTGAGGATGCACGGGATCTCCAGGGACGCCTGGAAGAGATATACAAAAAGCGGCACATGGCGATACGAGGTCATAGACGCCGGATGGAAGTACAACATGACAGATGTCCAGGCGGCCCTCGGTCTTGCGCAGCTCGCAAAACTGGAATGGATGTGGCAGGCGAGGAGGGAGATCGCCGCCAGATACAACGAGGCCTTCAGCGCGATGGAGGAGCTTATAACGCCGTTTGTCAAGCCAGACAGGGAAAGCGCCTGGCACCTCTACTGCCTGAAACTGAACCTGGAGAGCCTGAAGATCGGCAGGGACCGTTTCATCGAGGAGCTGTCGAAAAGGGGAATTGGCGCGTCTGTCCATTTCATCCCTCTCTACAGGCACCCCTACTACAAGAACAAATACGGCTGCAGGCTGCATGAATACCCCGCATCCGAATGGGTGTTCGGGCGCATCGTCTCGCTTCCCATATATCCCGGGATGATGGAGGAGGAGGTCTCCGGAGTAATCGAGGTGGTGACTCATCTGGCCAGAAAGTTCAAAAGGTGAGGTTTATGAAGCGTGCGATTGACATCCTTTTTTCCCTGTTTGGCCTTGTTGCCTTTGCGCCCCTGCTTGCCGTTATCGCCCTGGCTGTGAAATGGAGCTCCGAGGGCCCGGTTTTCTTCCGGCAGGAGAGGATGGGCATGAATTTCACGCCCTTCTCAATCTACAAATTCCGCACCATGAGGGACGGCGCCCAGGCGGAGGGGCCGCTCGTTACGTCAAAGGGCGACGTGAGGGTCACGCCGCTCGGGAGTTTTTTGAGGAAGTACAAGCTCGATGAGCTGCCGCAGCTGATAAATATCCTCAAGGGGGAGATGAGCTTCGTCGGGCCCAGGCCGGAAGTGAGGAAGTATATTGAGCTTTTTCGCGATGATTACAAGACCCTGCTGGCCGTCCGGCCGGGCATGACGGACCCTGCATCCGTCTGTTTCATGCAGGAGGAGGACGCGCTGCCGCTTTCCTCCGGCGGAGAGGAAATCTATATCAAGAAAATACTCCCGGAGAAGATCAGGATTTCAAAACAATACCTCAGCAACGCCGGGACCTTGAAAGACCTCGGGATCATTACGGGGACAGTGTTCAGAAGCTGGGTACGGGCAGGGCGGACGGACGGGCCAGGCAAGGATGGAAGACCTTTCACCACGTCCATTTACAGTCCCGTGAGGGATTTCATAATAAGGCGAAGGCGCCTGGTGTTCGCCATGACCCTGCTCGTTCAAACGGTCACGGCAAACTATCTTGCATTTATTCTGAGGTTCGAGTCTCTTCTGTCGCCTGTGAACGTGGCCCAATTTCTCACCTATATCCCGCTCCTGCTTGCCATAAGGCTCTTCTTTTATTTGCGGGCGGGCCTTTATAAGAGTCTGTGGCGGTATGCCGGGATAAAGGACCTGGTGGATATCCTCTGGACCTCGGCCGCCGGAAACGCGCTCTTCATGGCCGCGGTCGTTTTCATTTTCGGGGACAGGGGATATCCGCGCTCCATTTACATCATAGATTTCCTGGTGTTCGTGTCGTTGTCCGGTGGCATGAGGCTCATGATCAGGATATTCAACGAGTATATGAGCGCCGAAAGCCCGCAGAAGAAGGTCTTTATAGTTGGCGCCGGCGACGCCGGAGAGATCGCCGTGAGGCAGATGAAGACAAACGGGCACAGGAATTCCTACGAACCCGTCGGCTTTATCGACGATGACAGGTACAAAAGGGGACTCTCCATCCACGGCGTGCCGATTCTCGGGCCAAAGGAGCACCTTCCCGACCTCATCAGGAAGCACCTGCCGGACGAGATTCTGGTCTCGTTTCCCTGCGGCCCCGATGCCCTGAAAAGGATATACGAGCTTTCCAAGCCCTTCAATATCCCGGTAAAGAAGCTGCCCGTTATGGAGGACATCCTGAACGGGGACGTCTCGATAGCCCCCAGGATAGGCCAGGTGCTGATCGACGCGGGCCACATCACCCATTCCCAACTCGCGATGGGCCTGTCGCTTCAGAGGGCTGAGGGCGGCAAACTCGGCTCCAAACTCATCGGACTTGGTCTTATCCAGGAGGAGAATCTCGTATCCGCCCTCCAGAAGCAATACGTTTTTTCGCGTATAAAACCGCTCTCCCTCGAGGACCTCCTGCAGAGAGAACCCGTCCGGGCCGATATAAAATCCGTCAGGGAGTTCATTGAAGGCAAATCCGTGTTTGTGACGGGGGCTGGCGGCTCAATCGGCTCCGAGCTGTCCAGGCAGATAATGAAGTACAATCCGGGCCGCCTTGTGCTTCTGGACAGATACGAAAACAACCTTTTCCACATAGACATGGAGCTCAGACGCGGGGGGGCCGCGTGCGCGGCCCTGACAAGCGCCGTGGGCGACATACAGGACCCCCTTTACATTGAATACCTGTTTTCCAGGCATAATCCCCAGATAGTCTTCCACGCCGCGGCGTACAAGCACGTGCCGCTGATGGAATCGAACGTGGTGGAGGCGGTGAAAAACAACGTCCTTGGCACAAGGAATCTCCTCCACGCGGCGGACCGCCACGGTGTTGAGAGCTTTGTCGCCATATCGACGGACAAGGCCGTGAACCCCACCAGCGTCATGGGAGCCACAAAGCGCCTGGCCGAGTTCCTGACCATAGCCATGAACCGTCTTTCCGGGAGCCGGTTCAGCGTGGTGAGGTTCGGCAACGTCCTGGGGACAAACGGCAGCGTTGTGCCCATCTTCAGGGAGCAGCTTGCCAAGGGCGGACCGCTGACGGTCACCCATCCCGAGGTGAAAAGGTTTTTTATGCTGATACCGGAGGCGATGCAACTGGTGCTGATAGCCGGGGCATCGGGGCGGGGCGGCGAGATATTCGTGCTCGATATGGGTGAGCCGGTGAAAATTCTGGACCTGGCCGAGAATTTTGTGAGACTGTCGGGCCTTGTGCCCCACAAGGAGATAAAAATAGAGTTCTCCGGGCTGCGGCCGGGCGAAAAACTCTTTGAGGAGCTCTTCGACGCGAGCGAAACCATACTGCCCACCTCCCATGAAAAGCTGAAGATGGCGGTCTCCAGCGTCCCTTCCAATGAGGAGCTTGAAGCGATGGTGAAGGAGCTTGAAGATGCGGTCCACGCGCTTTCCGCGGACGATGTGATCGACTGCATCAGAAGGGCCGTGCCCAATTTCCAGGGCATCCTTGCAAAAACGGAGGAGATCAACCTGATTTGATCAGCCGGGATTTTTATGGATACTGGAACCGCCAACAAGGCCAACATACTCATCGCCGATGACGAGCCGAATACGCTGAAAGTCCTGTCGGCCATCTTGTCCGCCGAGGGGTACAATGTGTTTGCCTCGCCGGACGGCTCGGAGGCGATGGAGACAATGGACAGGCAGAGCATCGACGCGGTGATCACCGATCTCAGGATGCCTTGCACGGACGGGATGGGGCTTTTCGATTTTGTGATGAGAAGGCATCCGGGCGTTCCCGTCATTTTCCTTACCGCCTACGGGACCGTGGAGTCCGCCGTGCAGGCCCTTATAAAGGGGGCCTTTTATTATTTCGTCAAGCCCCCGGATTTCCTGAAACTGAAGAAAATGCTGGAACGGGCGATTGAGCAAAGGCGGCTGAAACATGAGATCGAGCGTCTGAAGATCAGTCTGGGATGCCGCAGGCGGGTGAATCTCACCGGCAAGACGGACGGGATGCTGAGGGTTTCGGGGATAATCGAGTCGGTAAGTGATTCTGCAAGCAGCGTACTTATCACCGGGGAGACCGGCACCGGCAAGGAGCTGGCCGCCAGGGCCATCCACTACGGAGGCGTCAGAAGGGACCTGCCCTTTGTCGCCGCCAACTGCGCGGCCATACCGGCGGAGCTTATTGAGTCCGAGCTCTTCGGCTATGAGAAAGGAGCCTTCACCGGGGCCTGCTCAAGGAGGATCGGCAGGTTCGAGGAGGCCGGGGCGGGGACCCTCTTCCTCGATGAAATAGGTGAATTGGGGCATTCGCTTCAGTCAAAACTCCTGAGGGTGCTCGAGGAGC
>JAKAGP010000125.1 GCA_021825785.1 Nitrospirota bacterium | reverse complement strand
CATTCAGGTTAAGGTAATCGGTTTGCACCTCAAGATATATGGACTGCTTCAGAGACAGTTCATTGGACTCAAGCACGTTAAGGTTTTCCCTAGAATGGATGAGCTGGTTTTTTGTAAGGAATCCGCTGAATATTGGGAAACTGACGGCCACGCCCGCCGTCCAGTAACTGTCCAGCGGCATCCGGTCCCCCGTGTATCCGTAGCTTGCCGTTCCGGAGACAACGGGGTAATACCCTGTTTTGACAAACGAGATGGCTTCCCGTGCGGAGTTTTCCCTGAAAACAACGGACTTCAGGTCCGGCCGGTTTGCATATGCCCTGTTAAGGGCGCCTTCAAAGGACACATCATATTTTTTGAATGAGAGGTTGTCCTCCACCTTGTATTCCGGCGAGCCCGGAACTCCCATCACATTGTTCAGGTTCGCCCTGGCCACGGCCGCGCTGTTTTGCACGACGATGAGGTTAAGTTTTGCGTTGCTCAGGTTCACCTGGGCCAGCGTTACGTCATACTTTGGCTTTATGCCCGCGTCATGAAAAGCGGTGGCCTGCTTCAGGTGCAGTTCGAACTGGTCCACCACCATTTGGGCGATGCCTATGTTCCTTTGGGCCTGCAAGAGACTGAAGTATGCCTGCTTCACCTGAAGCGCCACGTTCTGCCTGATGCTCTCCATGTCCTGCTCCGAAGATTTAAAGACATATTTCTGCACGTTTACCTGGCTTTTCGTCTTCCCGAAATCATAGATGTCCTGGGAGACGGCGCCAAGCGCGGTGAAGCCGCTCAGGGAACTGAGATTGTGGTTAAGGGAGTATTCCGCCTGGGAGGCCGTAAGGCTTACCTGCGGATAATAGGAGGCCTCTGCCTGCCCGATAAGGCTGTGCGCGGCGCGCTCCGTTCCCATGGCGGCAAGTATGTCCGGGTTAAGCGCAAGGGCTATGTGTACCGCCTTTTCCAGTGTAAGGGCCTCGCCCGCCTTTATTGACGAATTAACGGCGGTCTGTGCCAGGCCGGGCTTGGGAGCAAACAACATAAAGACCACTACCGCCAGGGGCAAAACAGGAGCAATAAACTTTCTTGTTCCGCTTCTCATTATAGTAAGGTTTTTTTCAATAAACTGTGTTAGCGCTTACTTACTTTATCAGGCTGGGCCGGGTAAAGTCAATTTCACATAAAGCCATGTCAACTGCCGCAAGACGAGCATTGGAGAAGGCCGGGCGAGTGGGCCGGACAAGTTATCGGGTAATGGCTGGAAAGGGGCGGTTTTCGCTTTCCGGCCTTACTTTCGCTGTCTTTTTTCAGTTAAAATGAAAAAGACTTTATGAATTATACGAAGAAAAAGAAAATTGAAAAGATCGCGGTGACCATAGGTGAGCCGGGCGGTATCGGGCCGGAGGTGGCCGTGAAGGCGGCCTGCAGCAAGGACGTACGCTCGATATGCTCTCCTGTCCTTATAGGAAGCAGGGCGCCGGTCGAAAGGGCGCTGAAGATGCTCGAGCTCCCTTTGCGGCTGCGCTCCATAGAGACGCCCGAGGAAAGCCGCCCCGCAGCGGATTTTTTAGAGATCATTGAAACCGGTCCTTCCGGGGAGGCGGGCTTTAAATCCGGGACGCCTACTGCCGCCGGCGGAAAGGCTTCTTACGAATATATAAAACTGGCCGCCTCGCTTGCCATGGAGGGGAGGATGGCCGCCGTCTGCACCGCGCCCATTTCCAAGGAGGCCCTGGGGATGGCAGGGATAAAATACCCGGGACACACGGAGATGCTAGCCAGGCTGACCGGGACCTCCGACTTTGCCATGATGCTTGTTGGCGGGCCCCTGAGGGTCCTGCTCGTGACCACTCATGCCGCCATAAAGAACGTGCCCCGCCTCATCAAGAAAGAGGCCGTAGCCGGAAAGATAATGCTTGCCGCCAGGGCCGCACGCATGCTTGGCATCAGAAGGCCCAGGATCGCGGTCTGCGGCCTTAACCCCCATGCGGGGGAAGCAGGGCTTTTCGGCTCCGAAGAGGCATTGCAGATAGCTCCGGCCATCCGTGAGGCCAGGGACAAAGGCATCAATGTTCAGGGGCCGGTAGCCGCCGATGCACTTTTCAGGAAGGCCTATGCCGGGCAGGTGGACATCGTTGTTGCGATGTACCACGACCAGGGGCTTATCCCGCTTAAAATGGTGGCGTTCGAAAAAGGGGTCAACGTAACGGTGGGGCTTCCCATCATAAGGACGTCGCCGGACCACGGCACCGCCTATGACATCGCCTGGAAGGGCAAGGCGGATCCCGCCAGCATGATAGAGGCCATGAAGATGGCCCTATCCCTTAAACTGTGACTTTCTTGTTGATGTAGGCCTGCTGGGCCACGGAAAGCATGTTGTTCACAAGCCAGTAAAGCACCAGTCCCGACGCGAAATTCAGGAACATAAAGGTGAAGATCACCGGCATGAAGAGCATCAGCTTCTGCTGGGCCGGGTTGCCGGGGGCGGCCGGCGTCATCTTCTGCTGTAAGAACATCGTCGCGCCCATTATGATGGGCAGCACATAATACGGGTCTTTCTGGGAGAGGTCGGTGATCCAGAGGGCGAAGGGCGCCCCCCGCAGCGAGACGTCGATCAGCAGCACCTTGTAGAGAGCGAAGAAAACCGGTATCTGCAGCAGCATCGGAAGGCAGCCGCCCATCGGGTTTACCTTGTGCTTTTTGTAAAGCTCCATCATCTCCCGCTGCATCCTCTGGGGATCTTTCTTGTATTTCTGCCTTATTTCCTGCATCATGGGCTGGACCATCTGGAGCTTTTTCATTGATTTTTGCCCTTTGGCCACTATGGGCAGAAACGGAATCCTTATCAGTATGGTAAGGGCGATGATGGACCATCCGTAATTGCCGATCTCGCCGTTTATCAGATTGAGCAGCCATAATATCGGCCGGGCAATGATGGAGAAAAAGCCGAAATCCACTATGTACTGCAGCCCGCTACCCAGTGCGGCAAGGTCGGACTGCTTTTTGGGGCCCGCATAAATGGCGAACTTCTCCACGGAAGGATTTTTGGCCCTGAAAGTAATTATGGGGTTGCCGTTTTGCATGAAAGCGGCGGCTTCATCCATTTTGGAGTGGGGCACAATCGCGGAGCAGAAATATTTGTCTTCCTGGGCTATCCACTTCACATCCTGAGTGTAGGAGATCGTCCCATGCTCCAGTTTTTTAGGTGTCACCTCTATCCTGTCGGTGCCGGAAAGAAGGACCGGGCCTACATGGATGCCTCTTCCGCCCTCCCTGGAATATATGCCGAAATCTGGCCCAAGCGTAATTTGATAGTTGGGAAAGCCCTTGACCTCATCTTTAAGGTCTACCCGGTACTGGCCGTTATGAAAGGTATATGTCCTTCTTATTAACGCCTGGCCGGAGGTGTACTCAAATACGATCTTCCCTTCAGGATGGGATTTGTCCAGCTTCAGGTCTCCCCCGCCAGTAACGGTGAAGTTCAGGTTTGCGGCATCGAAATCGGATACCAGCCCCAGCGCCAGAGGCGCAGGCGAACCGCCAGGGGTCAGGATGACCACGTTCTGGTTTTTGGTCTGCTTGGTGTCTCCCTTGAATTTTTTGAGCATCCAGTAGTCGGGCACCCCGCCCACGGATGAGAACCTGGCTACATACTGGTCTGTCTCGACCGTTACGATATGTTCCGGGACAGTTTTTTGGGCGCCCTGGGAAAGAGCGGCGGCGGACGTGGCAGCCATAGCTGCCGGCTTTTCCTGTGCGATGGGCGCGTTGGCCGCCATCTGTGAGGTTGCTGCCGTCTGAGAGACAGTGGCCGCAGGGACCGGCGCCCTTTTGGGGACCAGGAAATACTGGTAGAGGATGAGCACCGCTACTGACAGGACTACCGCTAATAAGGCTTTTTTATCCATTTACATCCCCTTCGGGAATCGAACGCGCTTTTTAAATTTTTTGTTATTGTTTTTTATTTTATTACCTGAGGGGATCGTAGCCCCCGGCGCTAAAAGGATGGCACCTGGCTAGCCTTTTGAGCCCCAGCCATCCGCCCTTGAGCGCTCCATAGCGCCCTACGGCCTGTCTTGCGTACTCAGAGCAAGACGGTATGAAGCGGCAGCTTGCCGGCAAAATTGGAGACAAGGCCACCTGATAGAACCCTATCAGCAGGAGGACGAGCTTTTTAACCATTTTTTAAAAAAAGGGGCTTTTTGCTTTTGTGCTGCTTTCAGATTAGACAGTAAGTCTTTTTCTGCCTTTGGCCCTTCTTCTTTTAAGGATGTCGCGTCCACCCTTGGTGCTCATCTTCTTTAGAAAGCCGAGGTTTCTCTTTCTCCGTCTTGTGTGAGGATGAAATGTCGTATATGTTCCGCCCATAGTCCAAAAGTATATCTTTAACCCGGCCATTTTGTCAATGGGATAATTGAGGGATGCAAAACATCATAAACCACGCAAATCTGAAGCAGGAGCCATTGACTTGTGCCAGACTTATGCCAGGCAGTAATTAAAAAATCCCGTGTTCCGGGCCAGGGAGATATATTTATTTTTCTTCGCGGGTCTTAACGTGGGGCATATCAAAAACCTACTTTTAAAAGGGCTTCGCTTTGGAGTAAAATGACTAATCATGCAATCGGTCATAAAAGGACTGTTACAAAAAAACGGCAGCAAGATCGTCCTGCTGGTTATGGACGGTCTTGGAGGACTGCCCTATAAAGGACCAGAGGGGGCTTTTGCAGGGAAAACGGAACTGGAGGCCGCGCACACCCCTAACCTGGACAGGCTGTCCGGCGCCTCGGCGTGCGGCATGCACTTGCCGGTAGGGGCCGGCATTACGCCTGGCAGCGGGCCCGGGCACCTGGGGCTTTTCGGGTACGACCCGCTTAAATGGGAGATAGGAAGGGGAATACTGGAGGCCGTGGGCCTGGGGCTCGATGTAAAAAAGACCGATGTCGCCATCAGGTGCAATTACGCCACCCTGGAAGACAATGTAATAACTGACAGGCGGGCGGGCAGACCCTCCACAGAGAAGATGCGGAAGGTGACGGAACTGCTCCAGAAGGAGATCCCGGAGATAGACGGGGTAAAGTTCATATTCGGCCCCGGGATGGAGCACCGCTTTGCCGTCATCATGAGATTTCCGGAGGCGCTAACTCCTGAGGCCGCCATGGTCAACGACTCCGATCCCCAGATGGAGGGCAAGGCGCCGCTTCCCCTTATACCAAAACACCCTAAGGCGGAAAGAACGGCTGCGATAGCCGCCAAGTTCATAAATAAAGTGGAAGAAATCCTCAAGGGAGGGCACCCGCAGAACTATACCCTTGTGAGGGGATTTTCCACCCACCCGCGTATGCCTTCTTTACTGGAGGCCTACGGGCTGCGTGCCCTTGCAATTGCTTCTTATCCCATGTACCGCGGGCTTGCGCGGCTGATCGGTATGGAGGCTCCGGACTTCGAGGGCAGCTTCGATGAAGAGATAGAGTATATGAAACACAATTGGGACAGTTACGATTTTTTCTTCATACATTTTAAAAAGACCGACTCGTACGGGGAAGACGGCAATTTCGCCGAAAAGGTAAAAAAGATAGAGGAGGTGGACGGGGCGCTGCCCTCCATACTCGCCCTGAAACCCGAGGCGCTCATAATCACCGGGGACCATTCAACCCCGGCGGTGATGAAAGGCCATAGCTGGCATCCGGTCCCCGTCATGCTCCATGCGCCTTATGTGCTTGGAGGCCTTACCGAAGGCTTCTCGGAAAGACAGTGCCTTAAGGGCGAGCTTGGGATCATCCCCTCGGTTTCCCTCATGGCGCTTGCGCTTGCAAACGCTGGAAGGCTTAAAAAGTTCGGCTCCTAAGAGCCCGGATGTCTGAATGACCTTTTCTTTTTTACCTTCAGTTAAACTATTGATAGCTGTGCTGCCAAAGTCTTATACCAGTCATTCCGGATAAGAAGACCATGACGGAAAAAGAAAAAGAAAAAAATAGAGGTTTTCTCATCGATACGCATTGCCATCTGGACATGTCCCAGTTCGACGCGGACAGGGCGGAGGTTTTGGAGCGCGCGAAAGCCGCCGGTGTGAGGCACATCGTAACGGTCGGGTCGGGGCTGGAAAGCTCAAAGGCTGCCGTGGAGATGGCCAGAGCCGATAATTTCTCTGATGAGTTGATT
>JAKAGP010000124.1 GCA_021825785.1 Nitrospirota bacterium | reverse complement strand
CTTGCAAGGTGGTCCGGCAGAATCCTCACGCTACTGGTGGCCGTTCCTCTGGCGATGTTTAAAAATTCGATCCGTATAGCCACGCTTACTATGCTTTCCCTCTATATTGACAGATCATTCATATACGGCAGATTGCACAGGGACGGGGGCATCATTTTTTTCCTGATCGGTCTTTCTTTTTTGGGGCTGTTCATCCGTTTTGTAAGAAAATTTGAATGCCGGGGCGCAATGCCGGCTGAAAAAGCAGAGAAAATTAACAATTAAAATTCCTGGCTCGGGTTTTACGTCTGAGGCGGCCCTGTTTTATGACGCCTGCCTGCTATTTGCGAACAGAAAATAGTATATACAGGCATAAATATGGAAGGAGAAGCTGGATCAAGAGGCATGAGAGCAGATGAAAAAATAACCATGATCAGTAATGGCCATGGCCCTGTGACTGATGACAAGGCCTCAGGTATGTTCGGGATATTCGGACAATGCGCTCAGATTCAGAAGGTGTTCTCCACTATACGGAAGGTTGGCCCTTCAGACATTTCGGTGCTGGTGATAGGAGAAAGCGGTACGGGCAAGGAGCTTGTAGCCAGGGCAATACACGCTTTGAGCCTGCGTAATAGCGGCCCTTTCATCTCCATAAACTGCGGAGCAATCCCGGACAACCTGCTGGAAGCCGAGCTTTTCGGCCACGAAAAAGGGGCTTTTACCGGGGCTCATGTGCAGGTGATGGGCAAAGTTGAGTATGCAGATAATGGCACTTTCTTTCTTGATGAAATAGGCGAGCTCCCTTTAAGTCTTCAGGTAAAACTCCTTAGATTTCTTCAGGAGCGCACTATCCAGCGGGTTGGCGGCAGGGAGGACATACTTGTGAACACAAGGATCATTGCCGCTACCAACGTGGATATAATGAAGGCTGTCAGGGAGAAGACCTTCCGGGAGGACCTCTATTACAGGCTTGGTGTTATGGTACTGCACCTCCCGCCGCTTAGAGAACGGGGAGAAGATATAATGCTACTGGCAAATATGTTTTTAATGAGGTTTGCCGAACGAATCGGGAAAAAGGAAAAGGGATTGAGCAAACAGGCCCAGGAATTCATAAATAATTATAAATGGCCGGGCAACATCAGGGAGCTTGAAAACAGGATACAAAGAGGGGTCATAATGTCAGAGTCGCCTCTCATTGAAATACATGACCTTGGATTCACTGACGACGAAAGATGTTCAAAGGCGGTTTATATGAGGGGAGAAACCCTCAAGGCGGTAAAAAACAAAGTAGAAAAGGATTTTGTAATGAATGTTATAGACCGGCACAAGGGAAACATGACAAGGATAGCAGAAGAGCTTGGCGTAAGCCGTCAGACATTGTACGATCTTATTAAAAAACATGGTATCGCCAGCTACGTAGGCACCCGGACGGTCAGGGAGAGATAGTAGTTGAGATAAGCGCGTTTCGGGCAAACTGTAAAGAAAAATAGACAGTTCCTCAGGTTTTCTTTACACTTTAATTTTTATTTTGAATGGATTTTCTTAAAAATCAATGGTTTTCATCCTGGCATGAAACGTGCGCTGACAATTTAAAAGAAGAAAAATCCTATTATCATTATCGGTTTTTCGCTGTATCATAGTACATGGTTTAGTCTTCGGACTTTAGAGATGCTAATAAAGCAGGAGGGCACTTTATGAACTGTCGAATAAGATCCGCGGTGATTATCATGTTCGTCCTGGTGTTCATTTTGCCAGTAGCCCGGGCCTATGCGGATCTGATTGATCCGGCAACGCTTCAGATCGGCAATCCGCCAACGGGAGGGGATCCTAATCTGATATCCTCGGCCTTCGGGATATACCAGAATTCCAATTCGCCGGCGAATGCGCTTTACAATCCGCTGCTTCTTATCATAGGCATCCCCAACGTAGATGCGTCAAGCGTCATAGGGGGGTCTTTTCCGCTGCCGGGCATCAGCGTAAATAACGGTGGCACGGGGCAACTTGGCGGAGCTGATGTTTACGGAGGGAATTGGAATTACGGCGCCGGGTCCCCTTCAGGGTTCGGAGGTGACATGACGTCGGGAGATGAGATATATTCTTTTCTTGGAATTACAGGGACCGACCACTCCAATTCCTTCACGAATTGGTCTGGCGCAGATAAGACATTGGGAATTGATCCTACAGAATTTGCCACATTCGTATTCGAGTTGACAGACACAAACATCAATCTATATCCCAATAAACAGGTTGTAGATGTGACATTATCCGGAATCAAGCCCGGTACGCTTGCGGTTGCATATGGACAGGATGCAACTCATTTATATGATACGCCATTTACTCAAGCGGGTATGATAAATAAGGTGCCTGAGCCTTCCTCTATTTTCCTGCTGGGCAGTGGTGTGCTTGGCTTGGCATTATTATTTTGTTACCGCAGGAGAGAACTGGTTTAAAACAAAAGCAAGTGGCATTTTTTGTTATGAAAGGGGGCTTTTTGCCCCCTTTTTTTATTTCCTGATGTGACCTGGGTTACATTTTTTTTTGCCGGAAGGTGATAAAACTTAATAGGTAAGTAGCAAGGCTCTTTGTAAATCAATAGTACGGTCGTTTCCGAAAAGGTAAACCATGGGCAACCATGGGGCACAAAGCCACGGGACCTGATATGGGTCAGCCGGGCTGCCGAAGAAACAGTGCTTGCCCACGGTTTACCTTTTCAGCGTCAGGCCTGTTTCCTTTTGGAAACAGGCCTTTTTTATTGTGAAATTTGACGCAGGGAGGTGCGATATGCGGCAGCGCAGCAGTGAGCGACAGGGGTTAATGGTTGGGAGTAGAGGACGTTTTGAAGTAAGCCGTGTAAGAAATTTTCTGGCTGTATTTATTTTGCCGCTTGCCTTAATGGCGTGCGGCAGCAACGGGGGGGGCGCTGCATTTTCCTCCTCACAAACATACAGTGCAGCACAGATCAAGACCTCATCTACATTTCCTTCAACCTCCCGCGTTTTTTACATCGATTATGTTAACGGCAAAGATTCCAACAATGGGACATCTGAAAGCACACCCTGGAAGCACCAGCCATATATGAACGGCTTTACCGGCACGTACACGCACCAGGCCGGGGACATATTCGTATTCAAGGGTGGAGTGAGGTGGGCATGGTCCGCGGCGGACCCTATATACCCATGGGAAATACAGACTGGTGGTGCATCCGGGAATCCGGACCAGTACACGGTAGATAAAACATGGTATGCAGGGGCTTCCTATACCCCCCCAGTATTCGATGGATGCCAGACGGCTGAGGGCCTGAAAGTATGCGGGTTAAACGGGGCCTCAACATTGGGTGAGGGTAGCCAGCTTATTGGCGACAACAATGGGCAATATTCCGTTTCTAACATTGTTATTAACGGCCTTCAATTTCAAGATATAGGCAGTCCTGGCGACGGCTCCGGGACAGCAATTAACTTTCTTGGCAGTGGCAGCTCGATAGAAGTCAAAAATTGTATTATCGCTCCCCATGCCATTCAGGCCTTTGCCTATGCGAACGCAAACAACCAGAAAAATGCCGATGCTATTTATTTCCATGATAACCAAATCAGTTATTCCGGGCGTGAAGTGGTTTACGGCTATCAAGGATATACCCTCAATGATGTGGAGATCTATAATAACAGAGTAGAAGGCCCAGGGCTTACGCTTGCCAATGATCTCTATGCCGGCCCAAGTAATTATCATATTGATGGGTTCATGGTTGAAAACCCGGGCGTTTCTACTACCACTCCGACAATAACTAATGTTCTTTTCTATAACAACCTGTTTTATGGCGCATGGGATTGGTGTACTAGCGAATATTATACGGACGGCGGTGTTCAAAATCTTTCCATTTACAATAACGTTTTTAGTATAGAGCAAACTGCAACAAATTCAGGCAACCCGCCTATGTATGCTTTCGTAAGGCTGAACCAGAATGATTATGGCACGATAAACGTTTACAACAATACATTTTCTACAGATTCTTTAATCGGGAATCCAGGTGTAGAAATTGGTTTCTGGTTCGTTAATCCAGATACTGCCAAACCAGTGGCCATAAATATCAAAAATAACATTTATTCAGGGGGACTTACCGGCAATAGTTTAGGTACTGCAAGCAACACATGGACATCCTTGAATATTGATCACAATCTTTACAATCTGACAACATATCAAGGAGGTAATGGCAACTTAGACCTGCTAAACAACGGCCCTAACTGGACTTCACCTGCACAAGCGTGTGCCGGTGGCGGGTATGACTGTAATAGCTTTGGTGGCAACGATTATTCAAGCACTTATCCCGGTTTTGTTTCGTTGCCCAATGGAACAGTAGGCAGCGGAAACTGGCATTTGCTAGCCTCCTCACCAGCGGCTGAGGCTGGTGCGAATCTGACGGAAATTTTTACGGCCAGTAAGTTACCTACAAATAACTTAAATAATGGCATTACCGATATTAGTCAAGTAATTACGCGTCCCGCGCCTATTGTTTTGACCACAGGCTCACCAACCGGTTGGTCCATCGGGGCCTATGAGGGGAAGCGGCCCAGTTCGCCGTTTAATTTACATTAAATTATTTCTTTCTGGCAGGCAAATGTTATCATATTACAAGCTGAAATGGGACGACCTCAGAGGTTTTTCTATATGCTCATGCTTATCCTGTTGTCAGCAGTCCTTCCGGCCTGCAGCGCTGGAGGCTCATCTAGCGCACCGGCGGGACAAATTGCTCCGCCGACAACTGGGAATGCCAGCACAACTCTTACTTGGGATGTGCCCAGCACGAACGTGGACGGCAGCGCTTTGATTGACCTGGCGGGATTCAGGATATATTACGGGACATCATCGGGGCAGTACCGAGCTAAAGTAGACGTGCCGTTAAGTGCATGCAACATGTCCACAGGCACGTGCTCATATCCGGTCGGGGGACTTGCTGCTGGGCAATATTATTTTGTTATTGCCGCTCTGGATAGTTATGGCCATGAGAGCGATTATTCCAGAGAATTGCCCAAGATGGCCCAGTAAAACCGGCATCCCCTGGCAAATAAAACAACCCTTGCCCTCATTACAAGAATTCAAAGGGCATCAGTGCCGGCCATGATTTTAGTCTAATCCCTTAGCAGAGTACCACGGGCATGCCCGTGGGTATCTATATTGAAATACACACCTGATTCCTTTTATTGAGACTAAACAATTTGTTGCTGGGCTATCGAGAATGCAAGCACAGTGCACGTTTCTCCAGAGAATGATTTTTCATTATCACAATTGCCCAGGAGGTCCTTTAACAGGTTGTTGAAAAAGTCACCTGGAATGGCATAAATCATGCATATTGATTTCAGCCTCAAGAAATTTTCAACAGAAGAGGGAAACGATATGCGCGGCCGTAACGAGGAGGTAGATTTTCACGGAGAGAAACGCTCGAATGAGACTCACAAATCCACGACCGATCCTGAAAGCAGGTTATTCAAAAAGGGCAAAGGCAAGGAAGCCAAGCTGTCTTATATGGGGCATGTGCTAATGGAAAACAGGAACGGTCTTGTCGTTGATACCGAGCTTACGTTAGCAACTGGAACAGCGGAACGCGAAGCGGCAAAAGACATGGTGGAAAACATTTCCGGCTCGCACCGGATAACAGTAGCCGGCGGCAAGAACTACGATACAAAGGATTTTGTAAAGGCGCTTCGGGGGTTTAATGCCACACCGCATGTGGCACAGAATGATAAGAGCCGGTCCTCCGCAATAGACCAAAGGACAACCCTGCACGAAGGATACGCAATCAGCCAGAAATTTCGAAAACGGATTGAAGAGATATTTGGATGGATGAAGGCAGTCGGCAATTTAAGGAAGATCAAATACCGCGCCCAGACAAAGGCCGAATGGCACTTCACCTTCGCAGCGGCGGCATACAACCTGGTAAGAATGAGAAATCTCGGAGTTGGTACGGCATGAGCGCGGTAAAAAGCGGAAAGCGAATCAAAGTATCAGATGAAAATAGGCCAAAAGGCTTGAAGATGAAGGCATCGAATGTTGAAAATGCAAACAGGAAATTCCAAATGAAAGGGAATCCGGTTAAAAAACTGAGTTTTTCAACGTCCTGCTAGGGAGAACTGAATGAAAACGCTAGATAAGATTAAAGATCGCAGTGCAACCGTTGGCATTATCGGCCTTGGCTAC
>JAKAGP010000123.1 GCA_021825785.1 Nitrospirota bacterium | reverse complement strand
TTGAAGACCATAAGATAAAGTCCCACAATGGAACCTGCACAGCTCGCAAGGAAAGTGGTAAGGACAACGCCTTTCCAGCCCAGCACCGCCCCTACCATCGCCATCATCTTTACGTCCCCGCCGCCCATCCCCCCCCGGCTTAAAAAAGCTATTGAGTAATAGAGGAAAAAACCGGTCGCCGCTCCTATCAGTGAGGCGGACAGGCCCATGCCGGCCACCCTGTAAAACGGGTCCGGCAGGATAAGCCACGCAGCCAGAAGCCCTATGGGAATGCCTGGCAGGGTGATCTCGTCCGGGATGATCTGATGGTCATAATCTATGAAGGTTATAACTACCATCGCGGTTATGAAGATGAAATAAAAAAGCGTAGCAGGCGTGCCTCCGAACCTGAGGGCCGCGGCCAGATACAGTAGAGCGTTCAGCCCTTCAACGGCAGGGTATCTGGGTGAGATAGACATGCCGCATGCCCTGCACCTTCCCCGAAGGATGAGATAACTTATGACCGGGACGTTGTCCACAAACCTGATGGGCGTGCCACAGGAAGGGCAATGCGAAGCCGGCGTTACAACAGATTCTCTTTTTGGGAGCCTGTAGATGCAGACATTTGCGAAAGAGCCCACTATGAGGCCAAATAAGGCGGAAAGCACGTAAAAAGGAGGCCCTTCAAGCAAGGGCTTCAAGGACAAAAACAAAAAGGCCCCCCTGAATAACAACTGTTTCTTAGTAAAATTGTCATTTCCCCCTGTTTATCTTCCCCTTTGCTCGTTTTACCCTGTTATTATTATGGTTTTTTTATTTTTATTCTTTGCCGATCTTGGAGGTCTGTTCAACCAGGGCGCTCAATTCTTCATCCACCAGTTCCATCTCTTTAAGCATGCCCTTAAGGTTCTCGTCCCTCGCTATGATCAGAAGTTGCTGCCTTTCCTCAAAAACCCTTTCGCCCACCGCCCTGGCAAGTTCCTCTTTCTCCTTCCGGAGTTTTTCGACCTTGCTTGCGAATTTGAAAAAGGTGATCTCGACTTTCAGGCGCTCGTCCAGCAGCTGGGCAAACCATTTGAGTTTTTCGACGCCTTTATTGAAATTCTCTCTGAGCTTTTCGATCATGACAAATAAAGACCTCTTTCTCTTTCCCCGTTCGATAAAAACTCGATAAAAAAACCGGTCATTGCCATGCTAAAAAAACCAAGCCAGAAAAAATAAAATAAGATCAAGACGCCAACCGGCTAAAACAAAAACAAAAAGAAAAAGAAAAACCCGGTTAAATAAGTATATCCCAAAACGTGCCTTAAAAACAGGAAACGGAAAGAAAAAAACTGCCCTTTCAAGGCCCGAAGCCTGAAGGATCAGGAGCGGTAGAGGTCCGGCCGGGCCGCCATCAGCGCCTTTTTAAGCCTGCCGTATATAGCATCCGCCCCCCTTAGGCCGGTAACGTCCACCCAGAGCGTTGCCTCCTCCTTTTTAAACCAGGTAAACTGCCGTTTGGCATACCGCCTGGTATTTCTCTTTATAAGCCGCACGGCCTCCTCGTAGGGATATTGCCCGGTGATCCAGCCCTCTACTTCCTTGTATCCTATGGCCTGCATGGCCGTTTTCGATGGCGGCAGATGTTGGCCAAGCACCTTCCTGACCTCTTCTACGAGCCCCCCGGAGAGCATACGGTCCACCCTTTCTTCTATGAGGGCATAGAGCTCCGCCCTGTCCCTGGTAAGCCCCACTTTTATGAAATCGTAAGGCAGAGGGGCGGTCAGTTCTCTTTTGAGCTCCGACATTGCCCGTTTTGTCTTTATCTGTACCTCCAGTGCCCTCAGTATCCGCCGGGTGTCCGCTGGGGCCAGGAGGCGGGCGGTTTCTGGGTCCATGTCTTTAAGAAGCCCGTAGAGGTCCTCCTTCCTGCTCAAAAGCTCCACTCTAAGAGATGCATCCGCCTGAGGGGCTGCCATAAGGCCGCGCGTGAGCGCCTTCATGTAAAGCCCCGTTCCCCCCACGATAAGAGGTATTTTGCCTGCGGCGCTAAGCCTTTCCATGGTCCCGGAGGCCGCCTCCATGAACTGGCCCGCGCTCCACTGCTCATGCGGCCAGATGGCGTCTATAAGGTGGTGGGGGACTTCCTTTAGCTGCGAAGGCGTTGGCTTTCCGGTGCCTATGTCCATGAGCCTGTAGAGCTGCATGGAATCGGCGCTTATGATCTCCGTCCCAAGCTCCATGGCAAGGAGGATGGAGGCCTCCGTCTTTCCGGAAGACGTGGGGCCAAATAGTATGATCGCCTTGTTATTCAACAATATAATCTTAACAACATCCTTTATTTAAATCCCACTCTGTCTTATCTATCCTTTCGTTTGACTAAGTTCGTCTGGGTTGGCTGAATACAGAGGAGCGCAACATGCCCCTTGTGTTATTCCTTTCTTCTCGCGTAACCATAATTTATGGAATTGTTGGGTTTCGCCCGGCAGCTCAAACAACCTACATCTGCTCCGTGGCGGAGGAGCGCCTTCGGCCTATTGGGAAAATTAGCACCGATGGCTTGCAGGGAGCAAAAACGGCCCTTAAGGCTGTTTTTGGGTAGTTTCAAGGATTTCACTCCACCGGATGGCACATGGAACCAGAACTGATATCCCATTTAACCGTTTCTTTCCGGTGGAAACATGGCTCCGATCATGAAATCCAGAAAATCAACAGTGCGTCCAGCAGTTGACAGTTTCAATAAGCTGAAACTCTGGCTAGAGTACAACCAGAAAAAGAGATATCTCCATTCTTTTTCGAGGTGGCAGTTTGAGAAGTCTGCCACGCTTTACCTCTAAATTTTCAAGTATGCTATAATTCGTCAAATTTCAGCTACTAGAAACGATGGGGAGGGTGTTGCCCTTGGCTTTCCGCGCCAATTTAATGAGTCAGCAATATTAATTCATTGAGCATAGGAGGGTTATCATGCCAGAGCATAGAGTAGCAGCGAGAATGAGAGATTTAGAAATAAGCAAGGCAGGGAGCGCAATTGAATTAAAACTTTACGTTGATGACGAAATCCGTGGCACCATACAAATCGGCCATGGCTCTTTTGGTTGGAGAGGAAAAAAGAAAAAAACTTTTAAAAAAATTAACTGGACAAAATTTGCCGCGCTGATGGACGATTTCCGATAAAAGAGCTGAGCATGAAAATTTTCTTTTATATGAAGCGAAATGCACATAATAAATGCGGTTTGAGCATGAAGATTTGGAAGGTAGAAAGAAAAGGAAAAACCGTTACAGCCCAGTGGGGTGCGGCCATAGTGAATAAAGACTCTAAGACCCCGGTTCCAGCCTATAGGTTGCAACGCAAAGTCTGGAAATTCAGTACAGAGGAACAGGCGATAACTTGCGAGGAAATGAGAATTGATAAGAAGCTCCGTAGTGGATACGAACGAAAACCACGAATGATTCAAATCTGTAAAAAAAGGGGCTCTAGATGAATATTTTGAAAATCTTTTTATTATCCTTAATTGTGCTTGCTGTCTTCGGTTGCCAGGCGCAAACATCATCTTCCAGCACGCCCCAACCAGGCTCGCGTGGATTTGAGGCTTACGTCAATAGCCAATCTATTGTAGAAAACAGGCTTCAGGCTCCTTCCTCAGCCAGTTTCCCAGGCGATCTTCCGCCGGATGTGACTGAGACTTATAAGGGCATTATTAATGGTGACGGGGCGCAGGCGGAGGTCTATATAGTCAGGGCGTACGTAAATGCAAAAAACCTCTTTGGCGTAAAGCTCCGTACGCCATATGCCTGCCAGATGCTCTTCTTCCAGAATACAAACAAGTGGGTTGGCAACTGTGCTTTAGAAGGAGATTCCAACTATAGTTCCTTCATAAATGATGATAAGAAAAACTGATAAAATAGAATCATGAAAAAAGCAGTTAAAAGCGTCGAGGAAGCCAGGGCCATCCTGAGGGAACATAAGGATGAGGTAGCGCAGAAGTACCGGGTTACCGAGATTGGTATTTTCGGCTCCTTTGTCCGCGGCGAGCAGAAGAGGCGGAGCGACATTGACATCCTCGTGGAGTATGACGAGGTCCCGGACCTGTTTGAGTTCATCAACCTTGAAAGATACCTCCAGCGCCTGCTGAAGAAAAAAATCGACCTGGTAAGGAAAGAGGCCATAAGGCCGGAACTCAAGGACAGGATTTTAAGGGAAGTCGTCTATATATGACGCGCGATTACAGGTTGTTCGTCAAGGACATTATGGAGGCCATTCAGGATATAGAAGCCTTCGTCGGCGACATGGAATTTAACGCATTTCAGGCCGACAGGAAAACGATGAGCGCCGTTGTCTGGAGGCTGGAGGTTATCGGCGAGGCGGCTAAAAACATTCCGGTGGCGATCAGGGGCAGATACAAGGAACTACCGTGGAAAGATATGGCTGGAATGCGCGACAAGATCAGCCACTTTTATTTCGGCATCGATCTAAAGATAGTATGGGAAGTCGTCAAGAAGAAGTTGCCCATTGTGAAGCCGGTCATTCAAAAAATGCTCGATGAGCTTAAGGAAAACGGAGCTTCGTGAAATTATAGGTAGTGTCGGAACCCCCTTCCCACAAGAGTACAACCAGAATAAAACAGTTTCACGAAATTGAAACAATACAAAACTTGAAGGGGTTATCCGAACCGGGCCCGGGCATCCCAGAGTGTTTTCTTCCAAGAGAAACCTTTCTGTAATGGCTGAAAGCCGTTTATGAAAGAAAGCACATGCAGGATTCAAGGAAATCCGGACGCGTGAGGACGTTATGGCGTCTCGTCAACTCGATATCCTACAAATTCCCAGGGCGTGACGATTTGAAGTTCAAGAGGCAGATCGCCGATATCAAGAAGGTACTTACCCCCGGCAATCAATATACCTGAGCGGCCAAAGAGGATAACAGGGGCCGCCATACGGTAATTGGCTCAGTCGCTTCGGGCCATCCCCCGCATGCTTCATAAAACTGCTTGCATGAACTCTTTCCATGGACAGCCCCGCCGCTTACGTTTTATGATGGTCTGGCAGTTTTTTCTCCATTGGAGGGACCGAGAGTGGGTTAAAGAGAAGGCTAAAGAGAATCGGGAAGGGAGGGGCTTTAAAAATATGGTGTTTGAACATCTTAACCCGCGGCGGGGAAAATGAAAAAAGACACATAATTTTTTTGGCCGAGTGGCCGGGGGTGTTCAAGGGCATTTGAACAGACTGGCTTAAAAAAGCATTTAAAAACGGAAGGTTGAATTATTCGCTTTGAACAGAAAACGCAAAAAGGCATTTGACTAAGGTTCTTTCAAGCGGTTAAAATTTCCTAAATGAAAAAACAGGCCGGTTACGTCCCGCTTCATCTCCATTCCGAGTACAGCCTCCTTGATGGCGCGATAAAGATAAAGGAGCTCGCTGAAACCGCCACAGGCTGGGGGCTTCCGGCCGTGGCCATAACGGACCACGGGAACCTCTTTGGAGCGGTGGAGTTTTACAAAACCATGACCAAGGCCGGCATAAAGCCCATCATGGGCTGCGAGCTTTACGTGGCCCCCTCAAGCAGGCACTCACGGCAGAAGGAAGACGGGCCTTTCCACCTGATAGCCCTGGCCAAAGACAATAAGGGCTACTCTAACCTGGTGGAGCTGGTCTCCAGCGCCTATACCGAGGGTTTTTATTACAAGCCCAGGATAGACAGGGAGGTCTTCGAGGCCCACAGCGAGGGGCTCATTGTTCTAAGCGCTTGCATGAAAGGCGAGGTGCCGTATTATCTTTCCCATAACATGGCGGAAAAGGCCCGCGAAACGGCCTCCTTCTACAGAGACGTCCTGGGGCCTGAAAACTATTTTATAGAGCTTCAGGAAAACGGGCTGCCTGAACAGCTGGAGCTGAACAGAACTCTTCTTGAGCTTGCGCGCAGCATGGACATAAGGGTGGCCGCAACCAACGACTGCCATTACCTGAAGAAGGAAGACAGGAGGGCGCACGACATACTCCTGTGCGTCGGAACGGGAAAGACGGTGAACGACCCCACCAGGCTTAAGTTCAAGGGGGACGGGCTTTACTTCAAAAGCCCGGAGGAGATGCATGCCGCCTTCAGCGAGCTGCCCGAGGCCCTGAGCAACACCGTTGAGATCGCCGGGCGCTGCGATGTGAAATTCCAGTTGGGCCAAAACCTTCTTCCGCTTTTCAAGACCGAGGACGGTACCGATCCAGGGGATTTCCTTTAGCGCCGGGTAAG
>JAKAGP010000122.1 GCA_021825785.1 Nitrospirota bacterium | reverse complement strand
GATCTAGTGCGGCGGCATCTTTTCGTCGTGAGAATATCCGCACTTCATGGCCTGCGGCAAGGAGCAGCCTTACTACCCTACTGCCGATAAACCCGGACCCGCCGGTTACAACTGCCTTCATAGGTCAAGCATACCAAAAAATTTGCTTTCCTTTTTGGTTTCCGCTGTCACCGGGGGACCTGGCGAAAAAATGGTGCAATAGAAGACATCGATAGGTGTGGCGCAGTCATACTTCGGGCGGCTGCGAGAGCAACCCCTGTAGTCCATAACAGGGAGCAGGAATTAAAAATATTTCTCTACGAATTCGATGCCGGCATCCCTCAATCTATGGTAGTCCAGTTTCAGACGATCATTGGCAATGTCTTTATCTATTATGCTTTCACTGAAAGATTCCTCGGCAGAGGAATACACATATATTTTTGAAATAACTTTTTCAATATCAGCACTCCTGAAAGTATAATCAGCACAGTAAAGATACATGGGCAGCATCTCCATACCCTGGGAAAGCTCCGGATGCTCTTTCTGGAAAACCAGCTGTTTTCTCAGATTGACGGTTAATTTCATCTTCTTGCCTTCCTTTGCCCTATTGATGAAATCTTCAATCCTGAGGAGCTCTTTTCCTTTGGTTTGGGCCATAAAAGCCTCCTGCCTGTTTTTTCAGGGCACAAAAATAACGCCTACGAGTTGCCAAAATGCTATCAAATTCGGCAGCCCCGGTCAATCGGTTCGAAACGCGGGAGCCTATGCCCCGCTTAAATAACAGCGCACTTTTTTCCGCAGGGTAAAGATGTCTCCCTTGGGGATGTATCCTCTGACCTTGTTTACGGATACCGCCCTTCTCATGGTGTCCTCGTCATTAGAGGAATAAAAAATGATGGGCACATTTTTCATCGACTCATTGGTCTTAAGCAGATAAGCCAGCCTGTCTCCCGCCAAACCCGGCATATTAATATCCAGCAGCACAAGGTCCGGTTTTGTAATGTTTATGACGGAAGTGGCTCCGAACGCAATCTTGTGAGTCATCACTTCATAACCCTCGTTCCTCAGAAGGTCCCTGGTAGTCACAAGCAGATGTTCATCATCATCGATCACAAGGATCGTCTTTTTCCGGTCTTCCACTGTGATTCCTCCGTTCATGATGCTTCCCGCTGGAGATTCATTGCATGGGCTACGCACGGTTCAGATACTGGCGCAATCTGGTTTTGAGCTCATATATGTCCCCTTTGGGTATGTATCCCCTCACCTTGTGCATCGCAACGGCTTCCCTCAGGGCATCCTCGTCATTCGATGAATAAAATACAATAGGGACGTTTTTTGTTGCCTCGAAGGACTTTATAAGACCCGCCAGACGGTCCCCGGGCAACGCAGGCATGTTGATATCCAGAAGCACGAGGTCCGGTTTTACAAGGTCTATGGCCGCTGTTGAGCCAAAACCACGCCTGTGCGTATAAACCTTGTATCCCCAGTTTTCAAGCAGCTCCTTGGTTGCCATAAGCAGGTTTTCATCGTCATCGATCATCAGTATCGTTTTTTTCTGGTCTTCCATTCAGTTCTCCTCTAATTCATTTTTTTATTTTGTTTTTTTGTTTTTCGCCTTATTTTTATTTTTATTTTTTTACTGGCAGCCGCACAAAAAAGACCGTGCCCCTGCCCCATTCGCTTTCAAGCCGTACATCTCCCTTAAGAAGGTGCACAAGGTGCCTGGTCACCGTCAGCCCAAGCCCTGTGCCCTCATGTCTTTTGGTCTTGGCGTCCTCCACCTGGCCGAAAGCGGTGAAGAGTTTCTCCATGTCCTCCTTTTTTATGCCCATCCCGGTGTCCGTGACCGAGATCATGAGCGAATCCCCCTCTTTTTCCGCCTTTACGGTAATGCTGCCTTTTTCCGTGAATTTGGCCGCATTGCTCAAAAGATTAAGGATTATCTGCCTGAACTTGACCGGGTCCGACTCGATGAACAGCGGCTGCTCCGCCATGACAAGCCTTACATCCACATGCTTGTTGCCTAACAGCACCTTGGTGGTCTCCACGAGCTCATCCAGCTTCGCGGCCGCATCGAACTCCTCATAAATGGCGTCCATCTTTCCGGCCTCTATTTTAGAGAGGTCAAGGACGTTGTTTATTATCGCCTTCAGACTTGCGGAGCTCGCTATCAGCAGGGCCAGCCTGTCTTTAAGCTGCCCGATATATCCTTTCTCGCAAGACATCTGCATCAGCTCGGCCAGGGAAATGATGGCGTTTACCGGGCTCCTCAGCTCATGGGTCACATTGGCAAGGAACTGGGACTTGACCTTGCTCATCTTTTCAAGCTCGTTTGCCTTTGCGTTTGCCAGTTCCTTCTGGACTATGCTGTTTGCAAGGGCGTGGCTTTGGCGTATCACCAAGTCCTTTACCGAAAGCAGGCCGACGTAATGTCCCTTTGCGTCCACAACCACCAGTTCATCATAGATGTCCAGGAAGGGCCTGCCCATTGCCATGTCCAGCGCAACATCCAGCCTTTCCTCCGAATTGACGTAAAGCGGCGAGGTATCGGCCATGGCTATTACGGGCCTCTTGCCGTACAGTTCGTATCCGTAAAGCCTGAAAAGCTTCATCAGAAACTTGTTTCTTGTGATCAGCCCTACTGGCTCCATGCAGTCCACTACGGCCAGGGCATCGATCTTCACATCTCCAAAAAATCTGTCAGCCGTATGCTTTACGAGTGAGCCGGGGGCAATATGTTCGTTGGATTTTATGAGGCCGCCCACCTGGGTATCTACGTGCACCTGTTCTATCTCTACCGTTTTCTCCATGTCTTCCGCTCCGCTTGCTCCCATCGGCATTTTTTGTTTTCGTTCTCCCTGCACCTTGTCCATGACATCCGATTTTTTCTTTCCTGATGTGCGCATTTATCTTTTTGCATGTTTAAGGATAGACCGCCAGTGTTACACCTTCGTTAAATGAGCATGAAGATTTTTTTACAGTGGCCGGGCACATGACATTCCAAAATCATCAGGAAGGCGCGGCGCATTTGTTAAAGATGTCCCTTTCATGTAACTTAAACGGATGGGCAACAAAAAATTCCTTTGGGGGGTGGCAACCTCCGCCTTCCAGCTGGAAGGCTCCGTTCATGCGGACTGGGCCTCATGGGACCCGGCGCTCAAGAGGAGGCCGGAGGCGTCGAACCATTACGAGCTTTACAGGGAGGACCTTCGCCTTCTTAAGGAGCTTGGAGTGAACGCATACAGGTTCTCCATGGAGTGGAGCAGGATAGAGCCCGAGGAAGGCAGGTGGGATGAAAAGGCGCTGGACCATTACCGGCACCTGGTAGACCTGCTGTGTGAAAGTGGCATAGAGCCAATGATAACGCTCCATCATTTCACGCACCCGGTTTGGTTTTTAAAAAAATATCCCTGGCACACGGGGAACTCGGCAGACAGATTCCTGGGCTTCGCGGAAAAGATCGTTTCAAGATTCAACGACGTCCGCTACTGGATAACCTTCAACGAGCCTTACGTGTTCCTTTTGGGCGGCTACCTGGAGGGCTGTATGCCGCCTGGCATCAGGGATGCCGCTTTGGCGCTCAAGGCGATAGAGCATATGCTCCATTGCCATGCCAGGGCATATGACATGATACATGAAAAACGTGCGGACGCCATGGTAAGCGTTGCTCACAATATGGCCGCGTTCTCCCCGTGGCGCCGCTGGAACCCGGCGGACAGGCTGCTGTCCGGCATAGCCGCGCGTTTCTACAACCAGTCGCTTATTGACGCTTTCATGCGCGGCGTCCTGGAGGTCCGCTTCCCCTTCCAGAAACCGCTGGAAATAAAAGCCCCCGTGCAGGGCAAGCTGGACTTTTTTGGTGTGAATTACTACACCCGCATACATATGAGGTTCAACCCTTTCAGGAAGATGGGAGTTGAGCTCAGGCACCGGGACCTGGACGGCCGGGGGCTTACTGATCTTGGATGGGAGATACATCCTGAAGGGCTCCGGAAAATGGTGGAATACGCCGGCAGGCTGAAAGTGCCTGTCATAATCACGGAAAACGGCATCGCAACCAATGATGACGACAGAAAGATAGACTTCCTGAGACGGCACGTTGCAGTGGTCCAGAGGTGCATCAGGGACGGGCTCGACATAAGGGGATATTTCTACTGGAGCCTGGTGGACAATTACGAATGGATACAGGGGTTCGATTCCAGATTCGGCCTGTACACGGTGGATTTCGACTCCTTCCAGCGTAAGCCCACACGCGCCGCCGCGTATTATTCCCACTTTATCAGGAGCACGCGGACCGGCTCATCTTATTAGATTCATCTTATTACCGGGAAACAAACAACGCTTAACCCAAATTTCACCTGCCTGAAATATTTCTGTAATTTATCCTTTCTAAAATCAATACAAGATGTTGTTATGCGACTTCCATATCCACACTACTTATTCGGACGGCTCGGTGGAGCTGAGAAGGGCCATAGACCTTTACGGACAGTCAGGTTTTGACGTGATAGCGATCACGGACCACGTGGTAAACGGGGACAACCTCATCGGCAAGCTTGCCCGGCGGTTCAGGTTTTCAGTGCGGGAGGACAATTTCGACGAGTACATGGACTCCCTGAAGCAGGAGGCCAAACGGGCATGGGACAAATACGGGATGCTCGTCCTCCAGGGGGTTGAAATAAGCAAGAACCATATCTCGACAGACATGTCGGCGCACATCCTTGTGCTGGACATAAAAGAGTTCATTCCGGCCTGCCAGAGCTACGAAAAGATATTTCTTGACGCAAAAAGACAGGACGCCGTTACCGTGGCCTGCCATCCCCACCATCTCTCTGACAACTCAAGGGACACTCTTTACCTCTGGAACAACAGGGACAAATATGCCAGATACATAGACGCATGGGAGATAGCCAACAGGGACGATGTCTTCAACGTCATCAGCCTCAAAAAGTACCACTACATAGCAAACAGCGATTTTCACAAACCAAGGCATCTGTATTCATGGAAGACCCTTCTGAACTGTGAGAAGGACGTCGAATCGGTTAAACAGTGCATAAGGCACAACAAGGGGGTAGCCATTACCCTCTTCAGAAACTAGGAGGAAATATTGATGGCCGGAATATTGTGGGTGTTTTCTATCCTTGCCGCAGCCGGACTTGTCTGCTATGGCCTTCAATTCTGGTCCATTCTTGCCGCGGGCGGCAATGCGGAAAAACAAAAAGAAAGATCCGGGGACATTCAGGAGGAAACCGCCTTTCTTCCGCCTGTTTCCATTTTAAAACCCCTGAAGGGGCTTGATGACAACCTTTTTGACAACCTGGAGAGTTTTTGCCTGCTCGATTATCCCTGTTATGAATTGATATTCGCGCTCCAGGACAGAAACGACCAGGCTTACAAGGTGGCCGTCAAGGTCCGCAACAAATACCCGGACAAGGACATAAAGATAGTTGTGCAGAGGCGCAATGAGGGACTGAACCCGAAGGTCAACAATCTGCTGTCCGCCTATGAGGCGGCCAGGCATGAGTACGTGCTTATAAGCGACAGCAATGTCTTTGCCGGAAAGGACTATCTTAAAATGACGGTGGCCCCGATGAGGGACACCAGCGTGGGCCTGGTCTCCAACCTGGTAGAGGGAGTGGGAGGCCGCACGGCGGGCTCCATACTGGAAAACCTCCACCTGAATTCCTTCGTAATGGGGAGCGTATGCTTCCTGGACAGGTTCCTTGATATGCCGTGCGTGGTTGGGAAATCCATGCTCATGAGGAAAAAGGACCTGGAGGCGGTGGGAGGCCTGCGGGGTGTCAAGGACGTCCTCGCGGAGGACTACCTGCTTGGCAGGAAGATGCATGATAGCGGAAGAAAAGTGGTTCTTTCACCCTACCGCATACAGAACGTCAACCACTACTGGAGCCTCAAAAGGTTTCTCAACCGCCACACCAGGTGGGGCAAGCTTAGATGGAAGATAGGCGGGGCAAAATACCTCTCCGAGCTTGCAGCCAACGCCGTGTTCATCTCTGCCATACCGCTTTTGATACTCGGCCCGTCAGGAGGCGCGCTGGCTCTGGCGCTTTCAACGAGCCTTATCAAGACCGCGGGAGACCTCTATATCGGCAGAAAAACCGGGACCGGCCTCAGCCCGCTCTCGTACCTGCTTGTCCCTGTAAAGGACATACTTATCGGGATCGTCTGGTTTGTGCCGGTCTTTTCAAGCGTGGTCGTCTGGAGGGGAAACAGGTACAGGATAGGAAAGGATTCCATGCTGTTGC
>JAKAGP010000121.1 GCA_021825785.1 Nitrospirota bacterium | reverse complement strand
CCGATCTTGGGTCAAATCCCTGTAGGGGCTGAACTGGGCCTTGTTGCCCGTCACGTTGATGACCGCTGCGGTTTCGCTTATGCTGCCATGCACAGCGGGCGTATTGCTGACTGCGGTTACCCCCGGCAATGAGCCTCCGGGCGGCATGTAACTGTAACCGGTGGCAAATGCGCTGGCAACCGTCAGGAGGACCATTGCCGCGCTTGCAATCAATATCTTAAATTTCATTATTGTCCCCTCCTATCTTACGAAACATTCCCCGAGTACCCCCGGGTAGTTCGATCCATGGATGTTTGTATGGCAGTTCGTGCACATGCGGCCGACAACCCTGGGGCTAGCATGAAGATTGCTGGGCCCCGTGGTAGGCGGATTGAAGGACTGGAACTCCGTGAAAGGCCCGGTCTGGTGGCCGTCAAGCGCATGGCAGTTCTGGCAGAGAATGGTTATCTTCTCCGTCTGCAGCTTGTTATGGTTACTGCCATGAGGGGTGTGGCATGTCAGGCAGTTTTCCTCCACCGGCGGGTGCTCGTTCATGAACGGCCCTCTTTTTTCCGGGTGGCACCTGTAGCAGAGCTCGGTTACGGAATCGGCCCTGAGCATCCTGCGGTTAAACGTGCCGTGAGGGTTGTGGCAATCCACGCAGGACACCTTGCCCTCCAGGATCGGGTGGTGGGACTGCTTGTGTACCATGTTCCTGATGTCCTTATGGCAATTGAAGCAAAGGTTGAATACGTCATATTTGTTGGTTACGCCCTTAAGGAACTTCCAGCCGCCGTGGTGCATCGAATGGCAGTCCGTGCAGGCAAGGCCTTCCCTTGCGTGCTTGCCCTGGCTCCAGAACGCGGCCCATTTGCTCTGCGCGTGGCAGGCCAGGCATTTGGCCGCCTTCTCTTTTGCGGTGTGCTCCTTATTGAAGGCAAAGATGCTGACCCCTATCCCTCCGCCTTTCGCAACGTGCCCGGCGCCGGCCCCGTGGCAGGTCTCGCATGCCTCCCTGTTGGCGGGGCTATTGCCGATGGCCTTTTTGGCGTGGATGGACGCCGAATAGGTGGTAAATTCATACGGGTGGCATTTCGCGCAGGTAGCCGGCCCTACATATCCGCCGTTTCCCTCCGCCCGCGCCTGCGTACCTGTAAAAAACAGGGCAAGCAGAAAAACCATACAAAGACTTAGCAATGACGCAGTTTTTTTCATTACTTCTCCCTTCTCCGTAAATTGGCTTATAAAAAATAAAAAAACTTGAACAGCAAAGAATCTCGTACGCCGTTACCTGTTTCCCTGATGCGGTTTCAAAGATTTCGGACCACTTTTTTTACATTCCCCCTCCTCCGTCTTTTGAATTGAGAATTCTTTCCACCTCGCTCTCAAACTCATGTATATCGAGCGGTTTAACCAAAAAAGCGGCGCACCCCTCCGCTCTCGCCTGATCTTCCAGCAAGCTGGTGGGACGCCCCGTAATAACCATCCATTTATTGTCAAAGCCTTCTTTTTTAATGCGCCTCATGAATTCAAGCCCGTCAATCCCAGGCAGCTTGAAATCAACTATGAGAAGCCCGAACTCCTCACAGGCAACCATCTCAATAGCCTCGCGCGGATGCCCGGCCTTTTTCACTACCAAGCCCTTCTGGCCAAGCACTCTTTCGACAAGACCCTGCATATCCGGCTCATCATCCAGGATGAGAATCTTTTTTCCCATCGCGTTCCGGATTCGATATGGGCGCGGCCATTCCCGCGCCCATATCTACGGAGGTTAGGAAAGGAAAATATTTTCCTGAATGTGGAGTATAGCAGCATCCATGCCAGCCGGCAACAAAAAATAAAGCGTTTGAATTTAAAGGAATTTCCAGGCCAGGAAGCCGGACAGGAATATTTTTTATTGCGTCAGGAAAGGGTTATTGCGGTTTTTCCATCAAAAAACCAATTAAAAACCGGGCTTTTTCACGCATTCAAGCGCATCGCAAGTTTCAGATTGCACTACAAAAGAAAATCTTGCTCTATCTATTGGGCAAACCTTCGCTACTGGCAATCCTCGGAACTGATTCCGTATTTCTTCATGACCTGCTGCAGGGACTGCCTCATCATGCCGCATTCATCGGCTGTCCTGGAGATGTTGCCTTTGTTCCGGACCAGCGCTGAAGTTATGTACGATACATAAAAATCCGTCAGGGCCTTTTTCTTCGCCGCCTTGAAACTAAGATCGTTGTAACCGGTCTCATTCAAAGAGAGGTCTCTCCCATGGAGCACACAGTCTTTCGAAATGGCGACCGCCCTGGCTATGGTGTTTTCCAGTTCCCGGACGTTGCCCTTCCACGGCCTGTTCGAAAGATCCATCATGGCGGATGGCTCAATCCCTTTTATCTCTTTTTCATATTTGGAGGCATATTTTTCCATGAAATGAAAGACCAGCAGAGGGATGTCCTCTTTCTTATCCCGCAGCGGAGGCATTTCTATCCCTATAATGTTCAGCCTGTAGAACAGGTCCTGCCTGAACCGCCCTTTGAGCACCTCTTCCACCATGTTCCTGTTGGAGGCGCTAATCACTCTCAGATCGGCCTTTTTGTCCCTTGCGCCCCCGACTGAACGGAACTCCCCGTCCTGAAGGACGCGAAGCAGCTTCGCCTGGACGTAAGGGCTCATTTCCGCCACTTCGTCTAAAAACAACGTGCCGCCGTCAGCCTCCTCGATCAGTCCGCGATTGTCCTTGAAAGCGCCTGTATACGCCCCTTTTACGTGTCCAAAAAGCTCGCTTTCGAGGACCGCTTCCGGAAGCGCGGCGCAATTTACCGCCGCAAAACGCATTTCCTTCCGCTTGCTTTTATAATGAATGGCCCGCGCCACAAGCTCTTTTCCCGTGCCGCTTTCGCCGGTTATGAGTATGTGGGCCCCGGTAGGGGCTACGTCCTCTACGGTCTGGTAAATTTTTGCCATCGGGAGACTGGTCCCCACAAGCTCGCTGAAACCGTGGCGTCTTTGCAGTTCCTGCCGGAAATAGCGCCTGTCGTCCAGGAGCATCGAGCGTTCCATCGCCCTGTCCAGCAGCAATATCAGATCGTCAGACTGGAAAGGCTTCGTCAAATAATCGTAAGCTCCCGCTTTCATCGCGTCCACGGCATTCTCTATCGAACCGTAAGCGGTCATGATAACTACGGTCTTTTCAGGCCATTTCTTCCTGATGGCCTCTGTCAGCTCAAGCCCGCTCATGCCGGACATGCTCATGTCCGCAAGAACAACGTCCGCATTGTGGACGTCAAGGATGTCCAGGGCGCTACATCCGTTGCCAGCTTTGAGCACGTCGTATTGCCGCCTGGAAGAAACGATCCTCTCAACCATGGAGAGCATGTCCTCTTCATCATCAACAACCAGTATTTTATGGTCCATGATCATTTAAAAGAGGCAGGGAGATGTGAAAAGCGCTCCCTTTGCCAACCTCGCTTTCAGCCCATATTTTGCCGCCATGGTCCTTTATTATTGCATAGGACACCGACAGGCCAAGGCCGGTCCCTTTGCCGGCCTCCTTGGTGGTAAAAAAAGGGTCGAAGATCCTGGCCAGGTCTTCCGCCCTTATTCCGCAGCCGTTATCCCTGAAAACAACGTGCAAGTCTTCGCCGGCCCTGGTCGCTATTTCCAGGACGCCCCCTTCCTTCATTGCGTCCATCGCGTTTACCATGAGATTTAAAAACACCTGGTGCAGCTTGTCCGCATCGCCGGTTATTTTAGGAGACACAGTTGAAAGATCGCAACGTATCGAGATCTTGTCCGTTAAAAACCTGGGAGGCATCAGTGCGATGGTCTCCTTTATCACCGAATTCAGGTCAACCACCGCCTCGACCCGCTTGTGCGCCCTTGAGAACTTAAGCAGGTCCTCCACTATCTTTTTACAGGCAAGGGTCTGCTTTTCTATTATCTTCAGGTCATTGAACCTGCCGCTTCCAGCCTCCGTCTCGCTGATCAATATCTGGCAGTAGCCCAGAATAATGCCCAGGGGGTTGTTTATCTCATGCGCTATCCCCGCCGTAAGCCTGCCCAGGGCGGCTATTTTTTCGGTTGAGATCATCTGTTCTTCCAGCTTTTTCTTTTCGCAAAGCCCTACAGCCATCTTCTCTATCTCCTCGGATAGTGTTTGGAGCTCGTCACCGGTCTTGAGTCCGATCCTTTGTCCCAGGTCTCCCGCGCCTATAAGTTTGACCTTTCTGACGATCAGATTTATGGGTTTTTTGATCTTGTCCACAAAAATAGAGGCCATGATGATGGTGGAAATGTAAACTGCAAAGACGATGAGCATAAGCCCCTTGAACACGGCAAAGGCCGGCTCAACAAGCCCTGAACCCGTCACTTCATAGCGTGTGGCCCAGCCTGCCAAGCCCGTTTCTATGACATAATGCCCCGCGTTCATGGCGGAGCCGCGCCGCGCCCCGGCAGCAGGGATGCCTGCGCCCCCGTTTTCAGGCCCGCCCTGCCTGCTCGTCACAATTTGCCCGCTCGCCAAAACAGGATGCCCCCTGTCATCAAGGACCGAGAATTTCCAGCCCTTCTGGATGTTCAGATCCCCGAACAGGCGTTTGAGCCCGGCCGCGGACATTACAAGCTCCACCCGCTTGCCCTGAAAGGGCATCTCCATAAGCGGTTCTCCGTGCCGGCCCCGTTTCAAACGGAATGCCCCCGGCGGGCTGCCGCTGATTGATCCAAGGAAAGGCCCAGGATCCTGCCGCACCCTTTGCCCAGATGAGTATGGGGCACCGGAAGAAGCCCCCTCTTCAAATCTGAATACCTCCCTGTTCCCGTCAAAAAACCGGATGCCCTTTATGTCAGGGTCCTCAAGGACGAAAGATTCCAGAAAACTTTTCCTGACGGCGGGAGGGTTCGCCCGAAGAAAAAGAAGGTCCTTTGCGGCGCGCGATTCGATGTCCGTAAAAAACGCCAGGACACGCTGGGTGTCAAGCCTGGCAAGCCTTTCGCCTTCACTGTATGAAAGCCTTAAAAAAGACCCGGATATCATAAACCAGACAAAGGTTATTACAATGAAAACCGGCATCACAACCGCAATGAGGATATGTGTTATGGCCTTCAGCCTGATGGAAGACAGATTCATGAAAGCCCTGAAGTAGCCAAGCAGGGTCACCGTGAGCAACACGGCGCAAATGCTTCTGAAGAGCTGCACAGGCAAACCTATCTGCCTGTAAAAGGAATAGTAATTATACGAGGAGGCGGGATAGAAGCCTACGGTAGGCCCTATAAGACCGCCAAAGACCGCATAAAGAAAAAAACTTACGGATATGGCGATCCAGTACCTGGTTATCGGGTTATGGGGGCCCTTGAATTTTCTCGCCGCCAGCCAGAAGGCAACCGCGGCAAAAATAGCGCCAGGGAAAGCAATTATGTACCTGGACAGGACATCCCCTTCGAACATGGATGCCTTGCTGCCATGCCCTTTTGCAAATATCCAGGAGGCCAAAAAAAACCATGACAAAAACTGCACATAAGGAACGAAAGGGATCAGTTTCTCAAAAAGGCTGCCGCTTTCCTTTCCGGGAACTCCTGTGCCGGCGCCTCCGCCTCCCGCTGAAAGGTCCTCTTTCAGTTCAAAAAGCAGACCGAACCGGCTCAAAAAGAAAAAGGAGAGCGCCATCATCAGCAATTTGGCCGCTCTCAGCCAGACGGGAAGCCGCCCCTCAAGGATGGCATACGTATGCACAAGCTCCCCCATCCCGTGCAGCAACCCAAAAAAGGCCAGCGAACCCAGTGGAAGGACCAGGAACCTCCTGAAACGGCCCTCCGGCGTTTCCAACGTAAGCAGTTCCGATGCCATCGTTATGCCCAGCATCAAAAAAGGCATGCTGTAAACGAAAACGATAACCGGTATATGGGTTAAAGGGAAATATTTCATTGGGCCAATTATAAAAAAGTGTGGGAAACATCTGCAATCAGACTTATGGAGAGTGTCAGGCCGGGATTTTACTTTTTCCTAAAAGAAAAGGTTTTTTTGCCTGGAATTCATATTGAAGGGATGAGCTTGCCGATCGCCTTAAATATGTCAGACGCGGGCGGATGCATAATTTTTTTACTGGCGGAAGCACATGGAGAACACCGGAGGGAAACAGAACTGATTGATTTCAAAAAAAAAAAAAACTTAATTGGTGGAGGCGGCGGGAATCGAACCCGCGTCCGAAAGCACTACACACAGACTTCTACATGCTTAGGCTGCCTATTTAAATTTCGGCCCGGACCATGCGGGCAACCGCGCCCGGC
>JAKAGP010000120.1 GCA_021825785.1 Nitrospirota bacterium | reverse complement strand
TCCTCCAATATCTGCTGGGTCCTTGCCACGTTGGCCCTTTTCAGGCCGCAGGCCACATATATGCAGACCACGTCTCCGCCCTTCTGGTTTATGATGGCGTCAATGGCGATGGCCGTCTTGCCGGTCTGACGGTCGCCGATGATAAGCTCCCTCTGGCCCCTGCCTATCGGTATCATGGCGTCGATCGCCTTGATGCCGGTCTGCAGCGGCTCGCGGACGGGCTGCCTGTCCACGATGCCCGGCGCAACGACGTCTACCAGCCGCGTGATATCGCTGTTTATCGGGCCCTTGCCGTCTATAGGCTGCCCGATGGCGTTTACGACCCTTCCTATGAGGGACGGGCCAACCGCCGTCTGCATGATCCTGCCCGTGCGCTTTACGACATCGCCCTCGCGCACGAGGGTGTCCTCACCGAAAAGGACCGCGCCAACGGTGTCTTCCTCCAGGTTGAGCGCCATGCCATATACGCCGTTCGGAAACTCAAGCAGTTCCGAGGCCATGCATCTGTCCAACCCGTAGATCTTCGCGATTCCGTCGCCCAGGGACACGACCGATCCCACCTCGCTGACGTCAACGCGCTTCTCAAAATCCGCTATCTGGCTTTTCAGATAGCGGCTTATCTCATCTACCTTGATCTCCATTTTTTCGCTCACCCCTTTATCAGCTCTTCTTTGAGTATTCTCAACTGGCCCTTGAGACTGCTGTCAAACATCGTGCTGCCTATTTTCACGACCACTCCGCCAAGGACGGAGGGGTCCTGCACGTATTCCATCTCCACTTCTCTGCCGGTGATCTTCCCAAGCGCGGCCCGCAGCCTCTGCCCGGTAGTCTCGTCCAGGCCGCCGGCGGAAACAACCACCGCCTTGGCGCGGCGCGAGTATTCCATGTAAAGGGCCTCCGCGTTGCTGGCGATGCCCGGAAGCAGGGCGGCCCCGTCCATGTCTATCAGGTACTCAAGGAACTTCCTGGTCCCGTCCGAAAGAGGAAGCTTTTTAGAAAGCTCGGCAAGCAGCCCCTTCTTCTCCTGCGCGGAAAACTGCGGCCCCTCGAGGAAACCCCTTATCTCCGGACTCTCCTCCATGAGCGCGCTGACGGCCTTTATCTCCGACACGGCCTGCGTGTTCTGCTTTCCCTCATGGTTCAAAAACTTTTTTGCAAACTGTTTTTCGCGCCTCGTGTCTTTTTTCAACTTTTGGCCTCTAACTGCGATACGGCATTCGCGATAAGTTTTTTCTGCTCCTCGGGGGTCATCTTCTGCTCCAGCTTTTTCTCCGCCAGCTCCAGCGCCACAATGACCGCTTCTTTTCTTATGGCGTCCTTGGCCCTCTTGAGCTCAAACGATATGTATGTGTCCGCGTGCTCCGCTATCTTCTGGCTCATGCGCCCGGCCTCCATGATCAGCGCCTCGCGCTCCGCTTGGCCGGACTGTTTCGCGGTGCGCAGGATGGCCTCTATATCGGAGTCTTTCTGGTTGAGCCTCTCCTGTATCTCACCCAGGGCGGCCTCCGCAAGCTCCCTTGCCCGGCGTGCATCATCGAGCCCTTTTTTGATCGCTTCGGTGCGAGCCTTCAGATAATTACGGGCAGGTTTCCTGAGGGCCGCATAGAGGATGGCAAACATTATGGCAAAGTTGATTATCTGCCACAGCCACCCCTTCCACGATTCCGTTTCGGGTGCGGCCGCGGCCGCCAGGGCGGCCTGGGATGCGCCCATAAGAAAGACAAAAACAAAAAAGGTCTTCAGTATCTTTTTCATGCCTTTACCAGCTTCTCAACTATGCTGTCGGAGAATTTCTCTACTTCGGCCCTGAGCGTCTGCCTTGCCTTTTCGGTCTCGGCGGCCAGATCTCCCTTTTTTTTTTCCGTGCGCTTGATCGCCTCCTCATGGGCCGCGGCAAGCGCCTGCTTCTGCTTCTCAAGCCCTTCGGTCCTCAGCCCCTCAAAGAGCTCTTTGCCCTTTGCCCTTGCGAGCTCGAACTCCTTCTTCATCCGGGCAAGCTCTTCATCCCGCTTGGCGCCCATCTGTTTTGCGGCCTCCAAATCCCCGTTCACTCTCTCACGTCTTTCCTTGAATATCTTCACGAACGGCCGGAAAAGAATGAGGTTCAAAATCCAGACCAGGAAAAAAAAGTTGAGCATAAGGACGAAAAACCAACGTGAAAACTGCAGCATTGATGCCTCCTCGGAATTCAAAAAGCGAAAAGTATATGGATACTATCATCTGGGAAAAAACCTTGTCAAGGCACATATAAATGGATAAAAATTATAAATAGGCGATTGGCGGAAGCCTCCCGCCCGGGAGAGGCGCAAAGCGGGATGATAAAGGGAAAAAACTTAAGGAGAAGCGTGAATGTTTGAGAAAGAAATGGAGGGCCTGCGCAAAAACGGTCTCCTGCGGGAGGTAAGGGACAGAGCGGGGCGGCAGGGGCCCTCCATCTTCGTGGATGGGAAAAACCTGGTCAACTTCTCCTCGAACGATTACCTGGGGCTTGCGGCAAACAGCGCGCTCATTGAGGCGGCGGCCGCGGCTGCCCAGAAATGCGGGGCCGGGGCCGGGGCGGCGAGGCTCCTTTCCGGGGGCTCCGGCCTGCACGGGGAGCTGGAGAGGAAAGCAGCCTCTTTTACCGGGTGCGATGCGGCCCTTCTTTTTAATTCCGGCTATCACGCCAACACGGGCTCCATACCCGCCCTGGCCGGCCCGGATTGCACCATTTTCAGCGATGAGCTGAACCACGCAAGCATAATCGACGGCTGCCGGTTAAGCAGGGCAAGGACCGTCATATACCGGCACGCCGACCCGGCCCACCTGGAGGAGCTCCTTGTATCTGAAAGACCGAAAAGCGAAAGGGCCCTCGTCGTAACCGAGTCTGTCTTCAGCATGGATGGCGGCATTGCGCCGCTTGACCGCATCCTTGATCTTTCAGCACGGCACGGCGCCAGCCTGTACGTGGACGACGCCCACGCGCTTGGGGTTTTAGGCGAAGGAAAAGGGAGCCTGGCCCATTTCGGCCTGGACCGGGAAAACAAAAAAAGGAATAGCAAAACCAGTGAGCCTGCCGTCATGCAGATGTGCACCTTCTCCAAGGCGCTTGGCTCATACGGCGCATTTGTCGCGGCCCCAAAGGAAATTATCGATTGGCTCAGAAATACCGCAAGGACGTTCATCTTTTCCACGGCCCTGCCCCCCTCCGTGGTTGGAGCGTCACTTGCGGCCATGGATATCCTTGACTCCGGGGAAGGGCGCAGCCTGGTTGAAAAACTCCGGGCAAACATAGAGGCCATTCACGAGGGGCTGGCCGCAGCGGGCCTTGAGGGTTTTTCCGCTCTCCTGTCCCCCATCGTCCCGGTTTTACTGGGCGGGGTGGAAGAGACCATGAACGCCTCCAGGAGGCTTTTGGAGGCGGGTTTTTACGTGCCGGCCATAAGGCCGCCCACGGTAAAGAGGCCGAGGCTCAGGCTCCAGGTGACCGCGGCGCACTGCGGGGTCGATATCGGCGCGCTTCTTGCCGCCCTGAAGTCTATGAAAATCCCATCGTAAACCATTCAAAAATTCTATAATATTATTGATGGCTGTAATCGAAGAAAAAGAAGTAAAAGGCATAGAGGACCTTTTAGAGAAGGTCCGCGCGTATAACCCTGGGGCGGACCTCGAATTCATCCGCAAGGCCTATTTTTTTTCTTTTGAGGCCCATGGCGAACAGAAACGCCAGGAGGGCTCGCCTTTCATAAAACACCCGCTAGCCGTGGCCTCCATCCTTGCCGACATGAAGATGGACACCGTGAGCATCGCCGCCGGTCTGCTGCACGACACCCTGGAAGACACGCCCATCATAAAGGAAGACATCCAGAAGAGGTTCGGGTACGAGCTTGCCTTTCTTGTGGACTCGGTGACGAAGCTGGGTAAGATCCAGTTTCAGTCCAAGGAGGAGGCGCAGGCCGAGAACTTCAGGAGGATGCTGCTTTCCATGGCCGAGGACATAAGGGTGATAATGATAAAATTCGCGGACAGGCTCCACAACATGCGCACATTGCAGTACCTGCCGCGCACAAAGCGGATGCGTATAGCGCAGGAAACGCTTGAGATCTACGCAGCGCTGGCAAACCGCCTGGGTATCGGATGGCTGAGGGTGGAACTGGAAGATCTCTCCTTCAAGTACCTGCTGCCCAGTCTCTATGAGGACATGGTGAAGAAGGTCGCCTACAGGCAGGAGGAGCAGGAGGGCTACATATCCAACCTGATAGGGATGGTAAGCAAGAGGCTTGCGGAAGAAGGCATCCCCGCCCATGTAAAAGGAAGGGTAAAGCACTATTACGGCATTTACCAGAAGATGCAGCGGCAGAAGGTAACCTTTGACCAGATATACGATGTCCTGGGCGTGAGGATCATCGCCCGGACAAAGGCGGACTGCTACGCCATCCTTGGCCTTGTGCACGCCATGTGGAAACCGATAGCAGGGAAATTCAAGGACTATATAGGGGTGCCCAAGTCCAACATGTACCAGTCCCTGCACACAAGCGTCATAGGGCCCGAAGGCAAGCGCGTGGAGTTCCAGATAAGGACCGAGGACATGAACAGGGTGGCCGAGGAAGGCATCGCGGCGCACTGGAGATACAAGGAAAAGGGGCACATCAACCCGAAGGACGACAGGTATATCGCATGGCTCAGGAATTTCATCCAGGAGCTCCAGGGCATCAGGCAGACCCCGAAGGAGTTCATGGACGCGGTAAAAGCCGAGGTTGTGCCGGACACCATATACGTGTTCACCCCGGGCGGGGACATAAAGGAGCTGCCCCTGGGGGCCACCCCGGTTGATTTCGCCTACAGCATACACACGGCGGTGGGCCACAGGTGCGTGGGCGCAAAAGTAAACGGGAGGATGGCGCCGCTTAAATATCACCTGAACAACGGAGACACGGTGGAGATACTTACCCAGCAATCCCACGTGCCCTCCCGCGACTGGCTGGGCTTTGTTGTCACCGAAAGGGCCAAGTCCAGGGTAAAGCAGTGGATAAGGACAGAGGAGAGAAAGGAGTCCCTGGAGCTTGGCACAAAGCTCATGGAGGCGGAGATGCGGAAAAGGGGCCTCCACCTGCCTCCGCCTAAAGGGGAGCAGATGACGGAGGCGGCCCAGGCCTTGGGCTTCCAGAGTGTGGACGATATGATCGTTGCCGTGGGTTACGGGAAACTGCCCGTGAACCAGGCCGCAAACAGGATTGCCCCCGAGAGCGCGCCGCACGAGCAAGCCCCCGCCAGGCCTGAAAAGCAGGCAAAGGAGCTGGAGGAAAAGGGGATAACCATAACAGGCATGAGCAACATCCTCTACCATGTCTCCAAATGCTGTTATCCGATCCCCGGGGATAACCTGGTGGGATTCATCACCAGGGGCAAGGGCGTAAGCATACACAGGCGAAGCTGCCCGAACCTCCCCACGCTTGCGGCGGACGAGGAAAGGCTCATCTCCGTCCAGTGGAAAGCGAGCGAAGGCGCCATGAACTATGCCCGTATAGTGGTGGACACCATTGACAAACCCGGCATCGTGGCCAACCTTTCCGCGGCGATCTCTTCCCTGAACATAAACATCCACCATATGGAAGCCGTCACAAACCAGCTACGGAAGGCAAGGATATCCTTTTTGCTCGAGGTCAGGGACAGGGCACAGCTGAACTCGGTCACGCAAAAGCTCATGCAGCTTGAGGGCGTGACTAATGTAAGAAGATAACAAGGTTAGGGCGGGTGTAAGAAGATAAAAAAACGGGCGCAAGGATATGAAATCCCCTTTGATTAAGCCGCTCCGCTCTCCATTTGTATTACTTATGGCCCTATTCATTGACAATATTTTCCCCCGCAAGTAACATAAAGCGAATTTCTCCCGGCGCAAATGTGTTAACAAGATTGAAGGAGGCTCTGGAGCATTGCGATGCATGAAGTTACTATTTTCGACGCGTTCATAAACCCTGCCGTTGTGCCCAACTATGTGTCTTATGCGTTTCTGGCATCCGCCCTTCTCATAGCCGTTGCCATAGTTATTAGGGTTTCCATTTCTCTTGTGCCGAAGGGCATCCAGAACTTTGTGGAGACGCTTGTAGAAGCCATGTTCAATCTCTCAGTGGAAAACATAGGGCATGAATACGGGGAGTTTTTCTTCCCCCTCATATGCACGCTTTTCATGTACATACTGACATGCAACCTGTTCGGACTTGTACCGGGGTTCGACTCGCCAACTGCAAACATAAACGTTACGGCCTCGCTGGCG
>JAKAGP010000119.1 GCA_021825785.1 Nitrospirota bacterium | reverse complement strand
GGCCCCAGCAAGCATCTCCTCAAGCCGCCTGCCGGAGAGTTTCCCGTAGCCTGGAAAACTGGGGACGGAGAAATATACGTCGCCCTCTATAACGTAGGCGTGGCCTTTTTCCACAAGCCCTTTTACTATATCTATTATCTCCCGGATGTGCCCTGTAGCGCGGGGCTCCAGGTCCGCATCCTGCACGCCCAGCCTGTGCATGTCCTCGTAATACTTGTTTATGTACTTCTCCGCCACCTGGTCCCAGGGGATGCCATCATGCGCCGCCTTGTTAATGATCTTGTCGTCTATGTCGGTGAAGTTTTTAGCGAAGCGGATGTTGTATCCCCTGTAGTGGAAATACCTTCTTATGGCGTCGAAGACGACGGCGCTCCTGGCGTGCCCGATATGGCAGACGTCGTACACGGTCACCCCGCAGACGTACATGTTCACGCTGCCTGCCGCAAGCGGGACGAAGGTCTCTTTCCTGCCCGTAAGGGTGTTGTATATCTTCAAAGAAGGCCCTTCCTTTCCTTCAAGCCGTTCGATCTTCCCAAGGATTTCCTGCAGATGTCCTTCGATAGCGGAGAACTTCTCCTCGTAAGGGTCGGGCATGCGTATATGATCAAGCACCTCTTCCAGCCCGTCCTGGTGGACCCTTAGGACCTTCCGTTTTACTATCCGCCCCGGCACCCCTACCACTATGGAATTTCCGGGCACGGACTTAAGCACAACGGAATTAGCCCCTATCTTAACATAATCCCCGATGGTAATCGGCCCCAAGATCTTCGCCCCGGCCCCCACCACTATATGGCTTCCAAGAGTCGGGTGTCTCTTGCCCTTTTCCTTGCCGGTGCCCCCGAGCGTCACCCCCTGGTATAAAAGACAGTCCGCGCCAATCTCCGTTGTCTCGCCTATCACCACCCCCATCCCATGGTCTATGAAAAAACCGGGACCGATGTTTGCGGCAGGGTGTATCTCGATGCCGGTGAGGGCACGGGAGACGAAAGCGATGAAGCCCGGCAGGAAGGGAACGCCAAGCCTCCGCAGGCTGTGCGCCGCCCGGTGGAAGAGTATGGCGTGAAAACCAGGATAAAAGAGGAAGACCTGCAGGCCATTCACCGCGGCCGGGTCCTTATCGAATACGGCCCTGAAATCCTTTTTCAGGTCGGCGAACATGCTCATTTTATTATTTAATTTAACAGAAAAGGGACAGCGGGGAAAAGGTATTAAAAAGAGGTGTGGGGGGTGGAATTAGATAAAAAACCTGCTACCTGAAAAATTCCCCGTAAAATTCAACCGCCCGTTTCGAATATTCTGGATACACCTCAAGCGTCTTTTTAAACAGTTTTTGGGTCTCGAAAAAATCCCTTTCTCCGGCAAACCACTCCGTGATTATCGGGGGGGTAACCTCTATATGGAACTGAAGGGCATAAACGCTTTTGCCCCACCTGAACGCCTGGTTTGCATAAACGGGCGAGGAGGCAAGCCTTACCGCCCCGGCAGGCAGGTCGAAGGTGTCTCCATGCCACTGGAAGACCTCGGCCTTTGGGGCTCCCTCCATGGAAAGGGTCTTGAAAACTCCGTCTTCCATCCCCTCCGGAGAGATGTCCACCTCATACCAGCCCACTTCCTTCTGGCCCCCGGCATAGACATTGGCGCCCAGAACGTGCGCTATCATCTGCGCCCCGAGGCAGACACCCAAAACGGGTTTTTTCTGTTTTATGAAATCATCTATGAGAGATGCGCCTCTTTCAAGATGCTTGTGCATGTGCATCTCGTAAACGGCCATCGGTCCGCCCATCATTATCAGGTGCGAGTACCCGGCGGTGGGGTCTTTTGGCTCCCCGCCCTCCATCAGCTCGACCGTGTCAAAGGGGATCGCCTGTTTCTTTAAGTAATCCTCTATGGTGCCCGGCCCCTCCATGGGTATGTTTTTAAGGACTAGGACTTTCATAGTGTTATTGCCTCCGCTTTCATGGTGTTAATTGTCTCCAGTATAGCAATGCCTGTCAAGTGGGAAATATGATTTCCCTCATATGCGGCGCCATAATGTCCCACCCGGACCCTTATGTAACACCGAAAAGTCCCATGCATACAAAACCAATACACGAATTTGTAAGTACAAAAATGTAAAGGCTCACATTTTTGCAATTGATGGCCAATCCTGAAAGTTATGTATTTTCAATGATTTACAGTCTGGCACGGTTTTGGCAAATACATTATTCATGAATACCGAAATGGCTCTGAAGGAAAAGGTTGAGGAACTGGAGAAGTCCGAGATCAGAAATGCCCTGAAGGAGGCCAAGTGGGTTAAATCCAGGGCGGCAAGGATGCTTGGGCTTTCGGAGAGGATGTTCAACTACAGGCTGAAGAAGTACGGTATCCGCATCAGAAAAGAGGTGGCAGAAGACGGCATTGACGAGCGCGGAGAAGGTACTGGATCAGGCGGCGGTCTTTGACCGCCAGAGAACTTTTTATTTGTTTCCAGGAAAAAAATAAAGGGAGGAATGGAAGGAGCGATGAAGAAAAGGTTTTTTGTCTATGTGCTTGCCGTTGCTTGCGTCTTGTTTTTGGGTTTTACAACCGCTTTTGCCGCTGATGCCGCGAATCCGGTTTCGGTGGACGCCATCAAGCAGGCCCTTGGCCTGAGCGTCTATCTCCAGGGCGGCTACACGGCCAACCTGAGGGGATCCGACACTAACGACTGGAGGGTCTTCGATCACAGCGGAAACAGCTTCACGCTGGACCTTATGGAGCTTCAGTTCCTGAAGACCGCGCCGGTGGGCGGCGTTGGCTTCAAGGTAAAGCTCTCAGCCGGGGAGACGGCCAAGTTCATACACTCAAGCGGCCTTGGCGCAAGCGATAAGGATCTGCCTTTTGACCTTACCGAGGCTTACGTTGATTATGTTGCGCCAGTGGGCAAGGGGCTTACCTTGCAGTTGGGAAAGTTCGCCACTTTCACTGGGGAGGAGGTAATAGAGGCCAGCGGCGACTATAACTACTCGCGTTCGTTCCTCTTCAACTACGCCATACCCTTTACGCACACCGGTTTAATGGCGAGCTATCCGGTCTCCGGAGCGGTCACGGCAAACGTGTACGTCCTTAACGGCTGGGACAACGAGACCAGCAACAACGTAGGCAAGACCTACGGGCTCTCCACGACCGTAACGCCCTCTTCCGCATCGAGCCTTATATTCAATTTCCTTTACGGCCCGGAGGAAAACAATGACAACCATGACAACAGGTTTCTGTTTGACTGGGTGGGTTCTCTTAATGCGACAAGCAAACTGACGCTGGCCGCAAACACCGATTACGGCTATGAGAAAGGCAGCCCCACGAACCCCAACCTTCTTGATGAGGACGCCAAATGGTACGGCGCCGCGTTCTATGCCAACTATGTGTTTACGGACAAGGTAAGCGGCACGGTGAGGGCCGAGGAGTTCAAGGACCCGCAGGGCTTCAGGACGGGCTTCGTCCAGAACTTGAAGGAGGTCACGCTTACGGCCCAGTACGCGCTGGCCAAGAACCTGCTTTTGAGGCCGGAGTACAGGCACGACTGGTCCAATGCGGCCACTTTCGCCAGTAACACCAGAAAGCAGCAGGACACGCTTGAACTGGGCGTGATGTATACGTGGTAAAAGCGATGTTCCATCAGCCAATGAAACCGGCCGTACCGGAATGGAGCAAATCCCCATGCCGCTGATTGCCTGGTCCATTTTCCTGATAGCTGCCGTGATGGAGGTGGGGGGCGATGCCCTGATACGGCGGGGATTAAGGTCCGGCGGCCTCATCCTTATCGTGGCGGGCTTTGGTGTGCTGGGGTTTTACGGGCTCACGGTCAATATGGTGAGATGGGATTTTTCAAAGATGCTTGGCGTCTATGTCGGGGTTTTCGCCGTCGTAAGCGTCCTGGCCGGACACTTCCTTTTCAAAGAGGAGATCGCAGCCGCCACCTGGTTTGGACTTGTTTTGATAGTTGCAGGCGGCCTGGTAATTCAACTGGGCAGCAGATAAAGGAGATAATCACTTGCGCATCTTAAAGGAGGAAACTGAAAATGTCTGAACAGACAAGCACACCAAAGATCGTACCCACGCTGGGCCTCGTGGGCGCCACGATGAACGCAATGGCGTTGATAGCGCCGGGGGCGTTCCTGTGGATAACCTACCAGTTGCAGGCGTCGGCCACCGCGCCTGGAGGGGCCAGCGTGGCGTCAGACATATGGCCTGGCATAGTGGCGGCGCTGGCAGTCGCTTTCCTGACGGCGCTTTCTTATGCCGAACTGGCCAGGATTTATCCTGAAGCCGGGTTTGCCAGCGCGGCTTATTTTGCGGAAAAGGCCTTCATAGACAGCAACGGCGGCAAGCGCACGAGGGGGGCCATCTCAGCTGCCCGCATCTCCAAGCTGGCCACCGGTTGGGGAGCGCACCTGTTCTACTGGGTCTACCCCGGTGTAATGGTCGCCATGTTCGCCACCATGATAGGTTACCTGTACACCCAGTTTACCGGCGGCACGTTGTCCAACCCGGAACTGGTGGTCATTGCCACTATAATGGCCTTCACAATAGCATATATCGCTTATCGTGGCGTCACGGGCTCCACGCTTGTGTCCATCTGGATAAATGTGATCCAGTGGGTATCGCTTGTGGCATTCAGCGGCCTGGCCATCTGGTACCGCATATCAAACCCCCAGCACGCAACCGCGTGGTCCTTTGGCGGTATAGTTGACTCCATAAAGCCGCATTCGCTAAACGGCGTGCTGGTGCAGGCCACGATAGCCATACTGATACTGGTCGGTTTCGAGAGCTGCACGGCGTTGGCTGCGGAGACCAAGCAGCCAGAGAAGAACATCCCCAAGGCGATCATAATCGCCCTTGTCGTGCAGGGGGTTTTCGCTTACCTGTTCGAATATCTCGCCACCGGATTAATGGTAGGCAATAAATACACGCTCGTGAACGCGGGCAAAACCCTAACCGGCATGGACGCGGCCGGAGCCTCCTCCGCGCCGATAGGAGACCTTGCCAAGCTTATAGGGGATAACCTGCTGCACGGGATAGGTTTTGGGCTTATGATAACTATCGCCATTACCGTTATCATCGCCATCATCGGCACCACGCTTAGCTGCATGAACACGGCGGTGCGCATAAGCAACGGGTTGGCCGAAGACAGGGAGTTGCCGGAGTTCATCGGATTTATGAGCGGCAAGTTCAGCACGCCCCACACAGCCATATGGACCCTGGCTATCGTTTCCAGCGTCATAGCGGCAATCGGCGTCCAGTCGGTAGTGGGGCTCACCGGCATAACGCTGGCCTCCAACTTTGGCACCTTCGTTCTGTACGGGCTCATCTGTGTGTGGACCATCATCGCATTCAGGAAGAGGAAGGATTTTAACGGCCTGAAGCACATGGTGATACCGGGGCTTGGCGTCATAGCCAACATAGTGATGCTCGTGGCGATCATCTATCTTTACGCCATAGGCGGCAAGGACTCCCAGACCGAGGCCAAGATATGCTTCTACATCGCCGGGGGCTGGGCGCTTATCAGCATCGGGTACGTCATCATGACAAGCGTGAGCAAGACCTACGGGATGAAGATGATCTCGGCCGTTATCAGGCCCGAGAAGCTTAGCGTCCTTGTGGACGTGCTCAAGGATGAAGACCTTATCGTGGGTATGACCGCCACAAAGGTCGAGGGTTTCGGCAGGCAAAAGGGCCATACCAGCGATGGGACCGACACGGTTACGTTCCTGCCCAAGGTCAGGGTGGACATAGTCGTCAATGACTGGGACCTGGCCAAGGTCATGGAGATAATCCGCGAGGTCTCAAGCAGCGGCAAGATAGGCGACGGCAAGATCTTCGTGCTGGACGCCAAGGAAGCCATGCGTCTGCGGACCGGTGAAAAGGGCGTTTACGCGCTTTGAATTAAAAATAGCGACCTCCCCTAATCCCCTCCAATCCTGAAGGGGATTTCACTAAAGCCCTCTCCCTAAAAAGGGAAAGGGCTGGGAGAGGGTGTAAATTTAAAAGGAGGTTTTAATAAATGAAAAGGATAGAAGCCATAATACGCCCGGCCAAAGTAGGTGACGTGCTAGCCGCTCTTGCGAAAGTGGGCCACCCTGGAGTCATGGTCTCCGAGGTAGAGGGCCATGGGAGCCAGATGGGCGTGGAACACCAGGTAAGAGGCAAGACTTACAAGGTCCCGCTCCTTGCAAAGAAAAAGATAGATGTGGTCGTGAAGGACGCCGAGGCCGCCAAGATAATCGAAGCCATACAGAAGGCCGTGGCCACCGGCGAGATGGGT
>JAKAGP010000118.1 GCA_021825785.1 Nitrospirota bacterium | reverse complement strand
GATCTTCCTCCATTTGAGGGATTTCACCTCAGACAGGCACAGGACCGTGGATGATTATCCATACGGCGGCGGGCCGGGGATGGTAATGAAGCCGGAACCGGTGCACGAGGCCGTAAAACATGCGAAAAAAGACGGACTGCCCACGCTGACCATACTCTTAAGCCCGCAGGGCAGGCCCTTTACGCAGCAGATGGCAAAAGGGCTTTCGGAAGAGAAAAGGCGGCTTCTGTTCATCTGCGGCAGGTACGAGGGCATTGACGAGAGGGTAATACAGAGTCTCGTGGACGAGGAGATATCGATAGGGGATTATGTCCTGACTGGCGGAGAACTGCCGGCTTTGGTTATAATAGACGCCGTCGTGAGATTGCTGCCGGGGGCGCTTGGGGACGAAGACTCGCTCAGGGAGGAGTCTTTCTCCTGGGGTATCCTCGATTATCCCCATTACACGAGGCCGCCCGAATGGAACGGGATGGCGGTGCCGGAGGTCCTTCTGTCGGGCAACCACAGGCAGATTGTCCAGTGGCGCAGAAAAGAGGCTCTCAGGCGCACCTTGAGGAAAAGGCCGGAGCTTCTCCGGCTGGCGGGGCTCACCCCGGAAGATCATGAACTTATTCGCAAGATAAAGGAGGAAGACTATGAACCTGATAAATAGTGTGGAGGAGGGGTACAGGCGGGAGGTCCCCCCTTTTAACGTCGGCGACACGGTCCGCGTTTACATGAAGGTCATAGAAGGCGACAAGGAGAGGATACAGCCCTTCGAGGGGATCGTCATAGCCAGAAAAGGCGGAGGCATCAGGGAGACCTTCATGGTCAGGAAGATATCCTTCGGGGTCGGCGTCGAGAGGATATTCCCAGTGCATTCCCCTTTTATCCAGGAGGTCAAGGTGGTCAGGCAGGGAGATGTCAAGCGGGCGAAACTCTATTACCTGAGGGAGAAAAAGGGCAAAGCCGCGAAGCTGAAGGAAAAGCAGCTTGTAAGGAAGTAAACATAAGCTCTTTCAAGAATACAAAAAAGGAAGGCGGGCGAGCCCGCCTTCCTTTTTTTTCATTTTACTGGCGCCTCAGCAACCCCTCTTCCCGTTTTTGGCGGGAGGTGGCTTTGTGCCATACGGTTTCCCGTATTTTACCTTTTATGAGGCGTCAGTTAATTATCTTCTATCACATGGTCCGCCCCTTGTCAAGACTATTGTCAAGCGGCTAGCGCCTCAGTTTGCCGGACGATGGCGATTTCGCTTTTTTGGGCTTTTTTCTGCCGCTGCATGGCCTCGCTCCGCTGCATCTCCGAAACTCGCCTTCGGGGCTGGCCCCTTCGGCTCAGACAGCCGGAGATGCGGCCGTTTCGCTTCGCCGGCATCGGCCACGAAAATAAGCCATGCCGCTCAATCTGCCATCTGCCCGGCCTGCATAGTCAAACAGATGCATTACCGTCAAGCGCATTGTCAAGACCTCTCCTGTCAGGGGCAAAAAAGCGGCCCTACCAGGTCTGGCCCACCCCGAGATCGACGTTTTCTTCCATTGTATGGATCATGCGGGCTTCGGCTTCCTTAAGGGCCGTTTCCCTGTCGTCCGGAATTTCGACGAGCCATGTGTCTTCATCGGCACGGTTCAGTTCCGTCATGACGGCATCGTGGAGGTTCCGCGTGGTGAAATTCAGGATTTTGTCTTTCTTGGCCGTGATGCGCTCCTCTACTTCCCTCAGATACTTTTGACGGTACTCGTTGACATCGATCTTCATAAGCCCTCCTTCTTTGAAGATTTCTGGGTTTCACTGCAAAAGTTTTTTTCCCGTTGCCCCGTTGTGCCGCTGCCCCCTTTCCTTCTGCAAGGAGTATAAGTGAAAATTTTTGACAATTCAAGCTCTATTATTTAAGATAATCGCCTGAATGGCAGCAGTATTGAGGGAGCCGCCCCGGGGCGGCCGGGACTATGGTGTAATCTGGTGAAATTGATGCGGGTTTTTGCGGCGGCGGCGGTCCTGTCGCTTATGGGCGCGGGACTGGCGCACGCCGCGGGGTCTTTTAATCCCGGCTCCGGCGACCTGGGCTTTACCCTGATGGCGGGCTATGACGCCAGTTACCTCGACTATGAAGAGAGGGATATGAACGGCGCCGTCCTGGACCGGGATTACGGCTACCTGAATGGCCTCTATGGCGAGGCGAGGTTTGAAGGCAGGATTGTATGGACGAGGCTGACCGCTGATCGTTCCTGGACAAACAACGCGACATACGACGGGGCATTGCTGGACGGGACGCCGTCGAAATTTTCAACCAGGGAGAGGATCAGCCTGTACGAAGGCGACATCGGCGCCAAGGTTTTAAACGCCGGAACCAGCACCCTTGCGCCCTATCTGGGCGTCGGCCGCAGAATATGGTGGAGGGGAGCCGATATCCTGCCGGATTATATTGAAAAATATTCCTGGTACTTCGGCGCGATAGGGCTCAATTATGTCTGGAGGGTAGGCAGGCTTACGGTAGGGGCGGACATAGCCGTCCATATCCCCTTCAATATGAGGATGACCACCAACAAGGCCGGGTTGTTTGACGAGACCACATTCAAGCTGAAAAAGAGAGTGGGGTTTGAAGCCCGGTTGCCGTTTACCTATAATATTTACAGGAGGCTTGCAAGTCCGGATAAGATATTCATTTTCATGACACCCTATTATCAGTACTGGCCGATCGGGGCCAGCGCCCCGATGGCGCTGACAGGAGACGTGGCCCCCCGGGAAGTCGACTACGAGCCCGACAGCAGGACCGATTTATACGGGGCCGATATGGGCCTGGGGGTGAATTTTTAATTTCTGATCCCCCGCTATTATTCCATCCCCCTGCTTAGAACCTATCTCAAAATCGCTTCTGGCTGCAAGAGGCTGAAATCGTGGCATACGGCGTCGCCAAGAGAAAATCGTCCTCAACGCAACGTTGTTGCGCCTCCGGGCGATTTTCCCTTTTCTCCTTGTCTGCCTCGATTTCCACTCTCTTTCGCTTCAAAATCAATTTTGAGATAGGTTCTCTGCTCAAAAGAGTTTGTAATTCAGTAATAAAGGTGAAAATTTCTTGAAAATTCAAGCCCTGTTGTTTAAGATAGGCAGCCAAATGGCCGATTAAGATAAGCAGGGTCAAATCAGTTGCGGGGACCGGACGAAAGAGGATTTAAACTTGTGAAACTGATGCGGGTTTTGGCAGCGGCGGCGGTCCTGTCGTTTATGGGGGCCGGCGCGGCGCAGGCGGCCGGCTCCCTGAATCCGGGCTCCGGCAATCTGGGTTTTACCATGATGGTGGGCTATAACGCGAGTTATATCGATTACAAGGAAACGGCTGAATACAGGGGGGCCATTGACCGTGATTACGGCTACTTAAACGGCATCGACGCGGAGATAAGGTTTGAAAGCGGGCTCGTCTGGACGAGGTTCGCCGCGGATTACTCCTGGACGCATAATTCGACATATGACGGCGCATTATGGGACGGCACGCCAGTCAAGGCCTCCAACCATGAAAGGATCAACCTGTATGAAGGCGACATCGGCTTCAAGGCCCTGAATGTCAAGACCAGCACGCTGACGCCGTATGTGGGTATCGGCTACAGGCTCTGGCACAGGGGAATGGACGAGCCCCCGAATTATATCGAGAAATATTCCTGGTATTTCGCGGCCATAGGCATAAATTATGTCTGGAGGATCGACAGGTCGACTTTCGGGCTGGATGTTGCGGCCCATATTCCTTTTGACATGAAGCTGGCTACTAATTTCGCCGGGCAGGCGCCCGAGTTTTCTGGAAATCTGAAAAAGAGAGTGGGGTTTGAGGTCCGGCTGCCCTTCACTTATGATTTTTGCAGAAATCGGGCGAATTCACGCAGGGCCTTCCTCTTCCTTACCCCGTATTACCAGTACTGGGCAATCGGGGCCAGTGAGCCGGTGACGATAAACCTGGCCGGGACGCCGACACCCGTCATGGAGCCTGACAGCAGGACGGACATATATGGCGCAGACGCGGGCGCGGGGGTGAATTTTTAATTTCCGGCCTTTTGTCCTATCGTTCTTCCAGCCCTTTTGTTTATTGCCTGAAAGGGTTTATAATAAGGCGTGGGGGTCTTTTTAATAAGACTTTAGTTCAAAACGCCAGGGAATAGGGAAGGAGGCGCGCATGTTTGAAGGCCTGTTCCAGCCGGTGCATCTGATTCTGGTGCTGCTGATAGTGCTTCTGATCTTCGGTCCGGGTAAGTTGCCGCAGATCGGGGCGGGGCTCGGCAAGAGCATCAGGGATTTCAAGAAGGCCTTGCAGGGCAAGGACGAAATCGAGCTCAAACCCGAGCCGGAAGACAAGAAGACAGAGGAAAAGAAGTAAGCTAACTCTCCATATCTGTCTCGATATCGAGTGTAATTGAGACTTCCTTTGCCGCCATCAGGCCGCCATTAACCGGCAGGTTCCCCCAGGTCATACCGAAATCCTCCCGGTTTATCACGGCCGCCCCTGTAAAACCGAGACTCGTTTCTCCGCCGATGGATTCCGGCAATTTGACCGGTCCCGAATACTCGCTCCAGACAGTGACCGGACGTGTCACGCCGTGCAGCGTCAGCTCCCCCGTTACGCGGATGCGGTTGCCCCCCAGCGGTTCGGCCTTGGTGCTTTTGAAGACGATCTTTGGGTGCCTGGCAGCGTCAAGGAAATCGGGAGCAAGCAGGTGCTCGTCCCTTTTTTTAACACCTGTCTGCACGGTCGAGACGTCTATCTCCGCCTGGACGGAAAGGCCGCCGGGGTCCGCGGGGTCGAAGGATATCGCGCCGGTCATCCCGCTCATGATACCCCTGATGTTTGCCAGCATCAGGTATTTGATCGAAAAGGCCGCAATCGAATGATCGGAATCTATTACCCACCTGGACATGCTACCTGCCTCCGTCTCATGTTTACGGCATTTGATTCAAAGTATATCAGCTTTGCGCGGTTAGACAAGGGAGTTTTGCCGGGATATAATTTTTACTGGCCGCAGGGAAAGTGAAAGTCTCTTTGGGAGGGCAAAATGTTCACAGACAAGACAGGCGAAGGAGGGCCGAAATGCTTACGGACAAGACGGGGCTTCTGGAGGCCATGATCGAGGTGTACACGATGGAGAAGGGCACCCGCGAGTTCTATGAGCGCGCCGCCGGGGCGGCATATGAGGAGGTCACGAAGCGGGCCTTCCGGGAGCTTGCCCAGTGGGAAGGGGAGCACATGGGTTATATCCAGTACCTCTACCAGGCGATAATGGAGGACCGGGAGCTGACCAGCTTCGAGGAGTTCAGGCAGAAGGCAAGGCCCGAGGCGCTCGAAGGTGGCATCCCGGTGGGGCAGACCGAGAATTGGCTGCAGGAGTACACATTCATAGACGAACTTGGGGCACTCATCGTGGCCCTGAAGATGGAGGCCAGGTCGTTCGCCTTTTACGACGAGATCGGGAAGAAGACGAAGGACCCGTCGGTAAAGGTCCTGATGGACGAGCTTAAGCGCTGGGAGGAAGGACATATAAAATACCTGAAGGACCTGCGCATGAAGATGGATGAGACCTCTTGAAGTACCTCCTCCGCCCGCGGATAAAACCGGGCCTGCATCAGATTTGCGGGGCAACCAAAACTTGCCATGGGGTCTGGCGAGCGGATATAATGGAAAAACCCTGAAATTCCAAGCCGAAAGGCCGCAATGAAAATTCTGAAGACAAAAAAAGAGGTGGACGGTTTCCTGCTTAGGCTGAGGAAGCGGGGCCGTGGCGTTGACGAAAAAGTGGTTTCAGACGTCGGCAGGATCCTCGGGGAAGTTCAAAGGCACGGGGATGCGGCGCTGAAAAAACTCACTCGCCGGCTGGACGGCCATGAGAGGATAAAACCCTCCGGGAGGTTTATGGACCGCCTGGCGGCCGGGGCGGACAGGGAGTTGGTCCGGGCGCTTGAATTTTCGGCCGGGCGGATACGCGCGTTTCATGAAAGGCAGCTCCAGAAATCCTGGTTTTTCGAGGATGGCGGCGCCAGGCTCGGTCAGGTGATAAGGCCTCTTGAGCGCGTTGGTGTTTACGTGCCGGGCGGAAAGGCATCTTATCCTTCGAGCGTGCTTATGAACGTCATCCCGGCCCAGGTGGCCGGCGTCAGGGAGATAGCGGTTGCCGTCCCATCGCCCGGCGGCCTGTCCAATCCGGCCGTCATGGCGGCCGTCCGAATGCTGGGGATCAGTGAGGTCTATTCCATCGGCGGGGCGCAGGCCGTTGCCGCCTTTGCCTACGGCACTCGTACGATAAGAAAGGTTGACAAGATAGTCGGCCCCGGAAACATTTATGTGGCGATGGCCAAGAAGCTGGTCTTTGGCGAGGTGGACATAGACATGATAGCGGGCC
>JAKAGP010000117.1:1496-6377 GCA_021825785.1 Nitrospirota bacterium | reverse complement strand
GAAATCAGCAAGGCAAAAGCAATCCTTAAAACCCGGAACCCCGGATATGAAATTTGCGGCGGCCGGATATGCAATGCGGATATCCTTCTGGCCGTGCGCGATCCGAACGGACAAATCGAAACGGTAAAGATCGATCACACAGGCCAGGTTTTGGGAAATGACAGGATTCAATTCGACGATCTGGACCGGGGAATGGGCGCGACTTTCAGCATAAAAGGAAAAGGCTATGCCATCCTGGCCATGAAAAGAGCTGTCCGGGGCAGGGACGGCCAGATCGAAGATGAAATTTATGTCCCGTACTCAAAAGAAATGGATACGCCTGGAATGAGGAGACGGGGCCTGGCTTATCTGCGTTTAGTTGTCGCCCGGGCGAGGAAGAAACTGAAAGCACTAAAAGTAAGGTCCAGGGTCTATCCAGGCAAACTGGTTGCGGATACCGTTCCCTCCGATGTGCCGGTCACTATCGCGATCATCGAGCATATCGACCCCGACGATTTCAGCGCTTACCAGAAAGCCAGAAAACCCATTACGCCACTTATCGACAAAGTCCTTGTTACCCTGGCCCTGAACGGGGACCGGGCCTACCGGTTTTGCGGCTCAAGGGCGGGCGCGCTCGGTCTTTTCCAGTTTACGCGGCCTACCTATAACCTGGTATGCAGGCAGTATTCAGGGGCGTCGCTCTGCCCGCGTTTCGCATGGGGGGCGGAAGACCACGTGAATGCGGCCATGGCCTCATTTCTGCTTTTTGATTCCGACCTTAAAAAGCTCGATAAGCGCAGGCTGAACTATTTCCGCAGGAGACCTGAATTAAAAAGGCTGTTCATCGCGGCCTCGTATAACGAGGGACCGAAAAGGGCCGCGCATAACCGGATCCTGGACGAGACGAAAAATTATATTCAAAAATTCAGGGCGGTCTGGAACAATTTTTTCCGTTCCGCGAAAAAAAAGAAGAGGAAAAAGGCAAAAAAACATTTTGCGTAAAATTCTTTTCGATTTGACCCGTTTGCCAGCCGCACAAGGGAATAACGCAGATTAATGCATCTTTCCCCTCATTATTTTTTCTGCACTTCATACGATTTTAAGTTTTGCTCCTTGCGTGACGGGCAAACCGGCCCTAAAATTAGATCAGGGATGATCGGCGGATCCGTTTCTCAAAAAAAACGCAAACTGTTTTCCGGAGGGCAATTATGAAAAAAAAAGGATTACAGACGGTGGTTTTTCCTGTCGCGATCATGTTCCTGCTTTCGGCTCTGGCCGGAACGGCCTTTGCTGTTCAATTTTCAACCACGCTTTCAGGAAGAAATGAGGCGCCACCGGTAAAGACCAGGGCCACCGGAGAGGCCGTCTTCAAGTTCATCACGGACCATGGAGAAATCGGCCTTGACTACACGCTCCAAGTGAAAGACATCAAGGATGTGACCGCCGCCCATATTCATTTGGGCAAACCCGGTAAAAGCGGGCCTGTAGTCGTAGTGCTCTTTAGCGGGCCGGAGAAAAAAGGCGCGTTTACCGGCGAATTGGCTCACGGCAGGATCAGCAATAAAGACCTGGTGGGTCCGCTTGAGGGCAAAACATTGGGCGACCTTATGCACGAGATCATAGAAGGCAACGCCTATGTGAACGTCCACACGACGGCACACCCCGGGGGAGAGATACGCGGACTGCTGAAATGCCCTGCGGCAATCTGCCCCAGCCCATTCTTCAGGAAGTGAGATCCGGGCTTGAGCAATTTAAAAAGATTCTGACATTTACCGGTTGAACCGGCACTATTGAAATGGGGGCCCCGGGCTCCCATTTCAATAGACAAAATCGGTCTCCAGACTTTTCGCATATCACGGAAGGCCGGTCCTGAACCTGATGTGGAATTCCGCTCCCCTGCCGGCTGCCATCCGGACCTCTCCGCCAAGCTGTTTTGTGGCAAGGTTGTTAACCAGCTTCAAACCGAGGGTTTTGATGTTTTTAAAATCGGTGAACTGGAACCCGGGGCCGTCATCGCCGTAAACAAGCTCCATAAGGTCCTCACCTGTCCGGCGGAAGGATATCCGTATCTCTCCGCTTCTTCCCCCGGTAAATGCATACTTCAGGGAATTGGACATGAGCTCATTAATGATGAGGCCGCAGGGCATTATTACGTCTATCGGCAAGGGTATGTTGTCCGCTTCCAGTTTCAGGCTGATATTGCCGCCGCCCCGGGCATTGCTTTCGAGGAGTGCCCTGGCCAAGTCTGTCATATATTCCTTCATATTCACGCTGGAGAGGTCGCTGGACTTATAGAGTTTCTCATGGACGAGAGCCATCGCCATAATACGGTTTTCCGTGTCCCGGAACATCTGAAGGACCCGCTCATCGGAAACGGAGGCGGACTGGAGGCCGATAAGGCTTGAGATCACCTGCATATTGTTTTTTGTCCTGTGGTACAACTCCCGCAGCAGGATCTCCTTCTGCTCAATTATCTGTTCCAGCCGGTCCCGGTATTTTTTTAATTCTTCGGTCCTTTCCTCCACGGTGGCCTCCAGACGCTCGTGGTGCAGCCTAAGTTCGACTTCCGCCTTCTGCCTGGCCTCGATCTCCGCGTACAAGGCGCGGTTAAGCTCCTCCACTTTCTGCTTTTCTTCTTTCAGGTTCCCGATCACGTTCCTGTTTTCAAGCCGCAGGAGAAGAGTCGTCAGGTACGTCCGGTAGTTTTGCAGGGCAACCCACCAGAGGCCGGCCAGGAAAAGAGCTACCATAATGCCCATGGCAAGGTGAAATTCGTCAGGAATGAGAAAAAACCTTACTACAAGCGGTACCAAAGCAGGAACGCCGAAGGCCGGATATCCGCCTTTTAATTGGGAGAATGTGGCGGCCGCCCCGGCCGCCATGCCGCCGAGAACAAACGCGATGAACACCTGGTAAGCCATTGAACTGCCTGGAAACAAAAAAAATGCGCTGCTGCCCCACACGAGCCCTGAAAGGAACAACCCCACCAGAATGCGTCTTGCCCATAGCGCCGCAGATTCAGGCGTTATTCTTATTTTTCCATTACCGATCAGAATAACGAGCCTGGAGACGATCAGCAACATCATGGCGGTAAACCACACGATCACATTTGTCCGGGGGACCGCGTCCCTCAGTACGAAACATACGATCACCGAATTCAGGAAGCTCATTATCAGCCCAACCGGAAGGAGGTCGTACATCCGCCCGACCTGCCCGGCAAGGATCTCAGCCGGGCCAGCGGCGCTGTCTTCGGCACGAAGTATTTCTTTATTCTTCACAACTGCTCCTTGTTAGGAAAAAGCAAACGCATTCAGAAATTATTTTTTTCAGGGGGCACTTAAATTATCTCAGAATGAAATCCGTATTCAACCGGAACATATTTGGTTCCCCTTTGAGCTTTCTCAGCTCTCGTATACCCATCGTAATAATGTCCCTTCCCGGCATGATCCACTCCTTTAAAAGAGGAAAACATAACCCGTCTATAGGACCGGGACTTCGATTTTCTCTGGATTCTTTTCACGGGACAAAAACGGCACCAGACGCATCCATGTCATAATAGGAATTAAGAGGGTTATCACTGGAACGAGCGGCGCCTTGTTAAAGAGCGATTATGATCAAACAGGATGGATTAACGGGAGTTTGCTTTGGATAAGATGAATTCCGGAAAACGGGCATCATTAGTAAAAGACCAAAGAAAGCAGTAAAAAATTTATTTTTTTGTTGAATTAATGGGAGCCGGGCCCAATCGCCCGAACATCGGACGAAAAGGGCCTGGCTAATCTCTCAATCAGAACGCCCAACGTTTCAGTCGGAAGCTGCCTGCATTACTCGGAATCAGGATGTATCCTTGTGAATTTGGTGCCCTTGATGGACACGCCGCCCATCAACCCCTCCTGGCCGAATATGAAGCCGGCGATGGGGTGCTGGCTCCGAAGCGTCTCAACAGTGGCCTCCGCCCCCGCGTTTATAAGGGTTATCTCCGCATCCACCCCGGCCTCCCAGTTTTCGCTGCGCTCGAATTTTTTAAGCACGTCATCCGTCATGAACAGTATGACCATGTCATACTTCTGCGCCCCCAGCTGCCATCCCACGGAACCTCCGGCAACGCTGTAGTAGCCCACTGTCCTGCCGCCCACCATAAGCGCACCCTGGCCGTACTTTCCCCCGAACACAAAAGCGGCCTTTACAATGCCCGGCATCACGAGCACTCCCTTTGCGCCCTTCAGATATGCCGTGCCTCCCTTGATCTTCTGCTTGAAACGGACCATCGCCGCCCTGACGCTTGCGTCTATCTCCCCTTTGCTCTTTGCATATGACGCGGTGGAAAACAGGGAAAATACGCAGATGAAACATAAGCAAACCGATAAAAGCCTGGCGCGTTCACGCATTTTTGTCCCCTTTCTTTTCCTCATCGTTCCCCTCATCGTTCAAATGTATATTTTCAGCTTTTTTATTCCTGCATTTTCATCCCGCAACGGAAAACAACACAAAATCCAGACTTTTGAAACAAGTATATACGATTTTGAGGTTCATTTGACAAGCAATTTGACTATGCGGCCGTTTCAAAATAGAATTTGTTTGAGGGCCGGTGACAAGTATCTTTGAGGAGCGCTGACGGGCATCTTTGAAGGCCAGTGACGGGCATCACTGATTAGATGTTTATTCGCCGCTACAATCTTAAAATCGCCGGTTTTAACCATCTTGTCACAGGGGAGAGAGAGACAATGAAATTGGAGAAGATACGCATTTTTGTGCTTATTTTTGCCGTCCTGGGTGCGGGGTTATGGCTCACCAATTGCGGAGGCGGCGGAGGGACTTCATCCTCAACCGGGTCAGCCGGGTTGTTTATGACGGACGATGCTTCCAGCTATCAGGACATAATCGCGGTTGTGAATTCGGTGA
>JAKAGP010000117.1:0-1486 GCA_021825785.1 Nitrospirota bacterium | reverse complement strand
ACTCCTGCGAGGTTTTTCCCAACGCATCCACTTCCGGCCCCGCCACGGTCAACCTTTCCAACCTCTCGAACGTGCTAGCTCTTATAAGCACCGGTAACTGCCCTTCGGAATCATTCAACAGGGTCAAGGTAGTGTTCAGCAACACGGTGGGGCTCACCAACTCAGCCGGAACAAGCAGCGGATGCGCATTTGCTGGCTTCAGCCAGGGGCAGCCCGCGCCGGACACGCTTTCCTGCAGCGGAAATAACTGCACCATGGAGGTAAACGGAGCAGTCAACGTGCTTGCCAACCAGAACAACCGCGCCGCTCTTGATTTTGTCCTCAAGGATTTCAATGTGACCGGATTCGGCCAGCCAAACTGTTCCGTGACGATGAGGGTAAGCCCTCTTAACGCATCTCAAATGGACCAGAAGGGTTTTGTCTCCGGCATAAACGGGACTATCTCCAACGCCGTCGATAACACCGTAACGATAAATACGGGGACGAGATCCTTCCTTGTGAACACCACAGCCAGCGGGCAGACAGGTTTTCCGGGGCTCATGCAGTTTGCCAGGACAAACGGGTTGCCGGCACAGGCCAACTGTACAAGTTTCGATTTCAACGCCGGAAGCTGCCAGTCCAGCCAGGTGCTGGCAAGCCTCACCGGGACGGTCTCCGGGCTGAGCAATTCGGTCTCCACTTCAACATTCACGCTTACCTTCAAAAGTGGGGCCATCACCGTGAGCGTTCCAACTGCACAGGTGGAAGGCCAACTGGTGAACGACAAGCTTGCCATCGTAAAGCTCTTGTCCCAGACCGGGAATAATTCTTATGCGGCTTCCCAGGTGGAGAGCCTGGCGGGCATGGGTGCAATGGGAACGCCCATGAATAACGGCATGCCTGGCGGCGGTATGCCAATGATGTAAGAAAAAGAGAAAAGGAAAAAATATGCAAGGGCCGCCTCAATTTCATAGTGAGGCGGCCCTATTCAATTCAAAAAGACCTTCCGGCAAACCAAATATCTGCATTCTTTTAAAAAGCCTTAGCCAATCACAGATTTTCATTTACATTTACGCGCTTTATTTTATAAACTAAGATGTTTAAAAAATAAACTGCCGATGGTCTTGGAAGGATCTTGAAAATTAGAAAGCTCTGGCTGCCTCCGGCCCCGCTTATCGACAGCTTCAAAGTCAGCGTCGAATCGAGACTTGCCCCCCGTTTCGCAAAAATAATTTTCCTGGCCTTCCTGGCTGAAATGGCCGCCATGTACCTTGCAGCCCATTTGAGCATCCGGGGTTATCTTCTGAAAGGTCTTGTAGATTCCGCTGTCATCAGTTTCATCCTGTTCCTCCTCAATTATACACTCCTCATGTTCATCAGTTTCCTGCTGATCCTGCTGCCCCTATATTTGCCGTTGCTTTTCAGAAAAGATATGATGTTAGATTTGCTCCAACTTTACCGCTCAAATTTATTGTTCAATCTATAGTAGTGACTCCATTACATTTCA
>JAKAGP010000116.1 GCA_021825785.1 Nitrospirota bacterium | reverse complement strand
CCGCTTTTTTATTTTTATCATCATGCAAGGCCGGGCCCAAAACCCCGTCGTCCGCACAGGCCCCGACCGCGTCCCAGACAAAGACCGTAATCGGAGTTGCGGCGCCCGATATTACCGTGGCCGCCCCTGGAGGGAGCCTCGTGAAACTCTCCGGTTTGAGGGGCAAGGTTGTGCTTATAAATTTCTGGGCCACCTGGTGCGGCTCCTGCGACATGGAAAACCCGAGCCTCCACCGCCTCTATGAAAAGCTCAAAAAATATCCCGATTTCAAGCTGCTCTCGGTCCTCTACGGAGATTCACGGCAAGATGCAAACATCTATCTGTCCAGGCATTCCTACAACTGGACGGTCTATACGGACCCTGGCGGCCGGGCGGCCGCCGCTTACGGTCTCACCGGCGTGCCCGAAAGCTACCTGGTCGACAAAAACGGCATACTTCAGGGCAAGGTGATCGGCCCCGAAAACTGGGACGCGCCCGAAGTGTCCGCCTTCATCGAAAAACTCATAAAAGAATAATGGGCTCGCCTAGAAAGCCCCGGGAAGCCCTGCTCTTTGCCGGGCTCCTCTACGGGACCGAGGATTTCCTTCAAAAGGCAAAATGCATGCTTCAGGCGGAGCTGGGCGGGATAGGGCGCGAGACGCCCGCCTCCCTCTGGCATTCGGATTATTATATGGCGGAGCTGGGCCATTCGATAAAACGAAAATTCCTCTTCTTCGGCCTGATCGACCCGGGGGAGATAGCGGAAATCAAATTGAAGACCAACCGGGTGGAGTCCGGCCTGTCGGTGGAGGGGAAAAGGAAGGTCAATATCGATCCCGGCTACATCACCCCCGCCAAGCTCGTCCTTGCAAGCACCAAGGACTACGCGCACCGCGTATATCTTGGCAGGGGGATTTATGGCGAGGCCACCCTGCTTTGGAGCGCAAAGGGAAAGACGTTCGTGCCGCACCTCTATACCTATTTGGATTTCATGAAGAAAGAAAATATCCGTGTCTTTACCGAGATGAGAGGCGCCCTCATGGAAGCCCTGAAGACGAAGCATAGGTTCGAATAAACCCTGCGGAAAAGGCCCCCTTACACGCGGGCAAGTCCCGCGGGCCCCGAAAATAAAAATCTCTTCCGCCTGAGTTCAAGCGACAGGGCGCAGGCGGTCTTCAGCATCCGTTTTCTGGAGCGGGCGCCCTCCTCCAGCATCAGGGACGCCTCGGCAAGCGGGATATGGGCGAGTCCGAAGGCCGAGGCCGCGCGCAGCTCGTCCCGCCTCCTCGTAGACAGCATCCCCCGGGAGGAAAAAAATTTCCTGAGCGCGGGATATGCTTTTTGCCCGCCCAGAAAGCCGAATGCCTCCAAAAACTCCCTTTTTTCCTCATACGCCCTTAGGGGGAAATCCGGGGCCGAGACGCTCCTTTTCACGAGGAGAAATGTTTTTTCCGGCCCGCTGCGCGCGGCTTCTGCCTCCGGGGAGGATTCAACTGCGTGCAACCGCCTCCTCAGGAGCGCCTTCAAGGCGCCCCTTCGCACCCTGCTGTCCGGGTCGAAGACAAGGACCGCAAGCACCTTGTCGCCCCCTTCCGCGCCCAGCCTCTGAACGGCCCTTACGCACTCGCGCCTGACCTTCTGGGCCGGATGCCGGACGGCACGCTCTATCAGATCCAGCGCCGCCGGGTTGCCGCTCATTCCGAGCACCATTATGATGTTTCTTACCAGGTACCAGCGGCGGTCCGTCAGATATCTGCTAAACGCCTCCAGCCTGCGTGAGGCTATGATGGCCAGCACGTTGCAGATGAGCCTCCTCATGCGCCTGTCCCCGGACTGGCCGAGCAGGTTTATCAGCGTGTCAGCCGCAAACGGGCTTATGAGAAAAAGATAATCCTCCGCTTCCTGCCGGTTTTTTGATTTCTCAAGAAACCAGGTAGCGGTCTCCAGGCAGGAGAGCCGCCCTATAACGGTTTGTATCGCCGCCTGCGCCCGGCCCGGCTGCGAGCCCAGGAGCGCGCCAAGCTTTTTCAACAGAGCGAGAAAACCGGATGCATCGCCCCTCTGCATCATGGCCCCGGCCAGCGTGAGTATCCCGTCCGAAAAAAGCCGGCCCGATTCATCGCCGCCGTCCAGGCAGGCCAGGAACCTGCCGGCTTCAAACGGGCCCCATCCGGCGCTTGCCCTTGCCCCTCCGGGTTCCGCCGGCCGGATTATGCCACTCTTAAGAGTCGAAGCGGCGCCCGGCCCGGCAGCGCAGAAAAAATTAAAATCGTCTCTTGAAATTTTGACAACGATATGCCTTTGGCCGGGCCAGTGAGTCAATTCCCGCGTTTGTTTCAGCATCGCCAGGAAGGTTCCTGTCTCATCCTCTTCAAGCCCTTTTTTGAAAGTAAATCCCCTTATCCCCGCCGCAAAAAGAGAAAAAGCCATATTGCCGGTTTTCTCCGGCCTGCCGTAGACCTCATGCCCCTTGTAAACGAGGCTGAACCGTGTGACATCCGCCTCCATTTCGCCATACTCGTCCAGGAAAGAGCAGAGGTTTTTATGGAGTTTCCCGATCAGGTTTTGAGTGACGGGATTCGGCCCCGGGTATAATTTGATGGTCTTGAACGCGTTTGAGAGGTCTTTGAAAATGTCCCGGCAACTGGCAATCTCCCTGGACCGGCCGTGCATAGGTGTTTTTATATCATTACACATGCCCGGCAGTCAAGAAAAAAACAACTTGAGGTTGCGATGGGGCTGCTCTACGCTACGACTACAAGGTTGTCCCTGTGGACCACTTCATCGGAGTAGGTGTACCCGAGGGTCGCGCTTATTTCGGAGGACCTTCGGCCCTTTATCCTTTCGATCTCGCCGGAGGAATAGTTGGAAAGCCCCTTTGCCAGGCGCTGCCCGGAGAGCGAGACCAGGTAAACGGGATCCCCCCTGTCGAAAATTCCCTCCACCTGCGTTATCCCGGAGGGAAGGAGGCTCTTGCCCCTGGTGAGGATGGCCTCTTTTGCCCCCTCATCGATTACAAGTCTGCCCTTTGCCTTCAGCCCATAGGCTATCCATCCCTTTCTTGCCGGGAGCTTTCCGTTGCCGGGGCGAAATTCCGTTCCGCAGGGCCGCCCGTGAATCAGCTCCGGCAGCAACCCCTTTTTCTTGCCGTTTATTATGTTCACGGTAATGCCGGCGCTCATCGCCTTTTTTGCCGCCATGACCTTGGAGTACATGCCGCCCGTGCCCACCGGACTGCCCGCCCCGCCGGCCAGCTTTTCTATCTCCGCGGTTATCCCGGAGACAACGGGGATGAGTTTCGATTGGTGATCGTGCCTGGGGTCGGCCGTAAAAAGGCCCTCGACATCGGAGAGGATGACAAGCCTGTCGGCCTCCAACAGCGAGGCCACCAGCGCCGCGAGCTGGTCGTTGTCTCCAAACCGTATTTCGTCCATCGATACAGTGTCGTTCTCGTTTATGACCGGTATCACGCCAAGACCGATAAGGGTAAAAATGGTGTTCCTGGCATTTATGTACCTTACGCGGTCCGTGAAGACGTCCCTGGTCAGAAGTATCTGGGCGACTTTCTTGTCTTTTTCCCTGAAGAGTTTCTCATATAGCCACATGAGCTGTGTCTGGCCCACCGCCGCGGCGGCCTGTTTAAGCCTTATGTCCGAGGGCTTTTTCTTTAACCCCAGTTTCCCCACGCCTGCCGCAATCGCGCCTGAGGAGACGACGACCACCTCGTTGCCCTCTCCCGAGACCAGGCAGATGTCGGCCGCCAGGCTGCGCATGCGCCCTTCATCGAGGCCGCCCTCCCTGGCTGAAAGTATGTTAGAGCCTATCTTGACGATGAGCCTCATTTGCCCTGCTCCCCTACCCTCCTTGCCAGGTATTCCAGGAGTCCGTCAACACCGGTTTTTCTTACGGCAGACAGGGCAAAGAAGTCAAGCCCTTTTTTTTCGCAGTGCTCCCTGAGGGCCGAAAGCTTCTCCGGATCGGCGGAGTCTATCTTGGTGGCGGCAACGGCCTGGGGCTTCTTCACGAGCCCGGGACTGTAAAGGGCGAGCTCCCGGTTTATCTTTGTCAGGTTGTCCGCCGGCTCCCCTACGGACGTTATCGAAACATCCACAAGATGCAGAAGGATTTTGGTGCGTTCCACGTGCCTCAGGAACTGGAAGCCAAGGCCTACCCCGCGGTGGGCCCCCTCTATGAGCCCCGGTATGTCGGCCACCACAAAACTGCGATAATCGCCGTATTTCACGACCCCGAGGACTGGCTCCAGGGTGGTAAAAGGGTAATCCGCGATCTTCGGCCTGGCCGATGAGATCACGGATATGAGCGTCGATTTCCCGGCGTTCGGAAGCCCGATGAGCCCGACGTCCGCGAGGAGTTTCAGCTCCACGGTCACTTCCTTCTCCTCGCCGGGCAGGCCGGGCTGCGCAAAGCGCGGCGCCTGCCTTACAGCCGTCGCGAAATGGGAGTTTCCAAGCCCTCCCCTTCCCCCTTTCACGACTATCGCCTCCATGCCGTCGGCGTCGAGGTCCGCAATCATCGCGCCGGTGGCGGTCTCGGTTATGACCGTCCCCACGGGCACGCGTATTGTCAGGTCCATGCCGTTTCGTCCGTGCATCTTCTTTTTCATTCCGTTTTCGCCGCGCTCCGCGGCGTAGCTGCTCTTGTACTTCAAGTCCAGGAGGGTGCCCAGTTCCGCGCTGGCCCTCAATATTACATGCCCTCCCCTTCCGCCGTCGCCGCCGTCCGGGCCACCCCTGGGCACATATTTTTCGCGCCTGAAGCTGACCAGCCCGCTGCCCCCGTCGCCGGCCTTCAGGTGAAGTTTTACATAATCTATGAATTTCATGCCTTCAGAAAAAATAAAAAGGCGGTCTCATGCCCGGACCGCCTTTTCGGATATTTCCAGTATATGCGGGGGCTTAGCTCGCGGCCGCAGGATATACGCTGACCTTCAGCCTTTCCCGGTCTTTCCGCTCGAACGCAAGCACGCCGTCGACCTTCGCAAACAGGGTGTGGTCCCTGCCCATACCGACATTCACCCCAGGATGGTACTGGGTCCCCCTCTGCCGCACGATGATGTTGCCGGCCCTGACAAGCGCGCCGCCCGAGCGTTTCAGCCCCAGCCGTTTTGATTCGCTGTCCCGGCCGTTTCTGGAGCTTCCAACCCCTTTTTTATGAGCCATGGTCCGTTAGCCTCCGATCTTTATATCTTTGATCTTTACATCAGTATAGGGCTGCCTGTGGCCTCTGAGCCTCCTCATGCCCTTTCTCTCCTTCTGCCGGAAGATAAGCACTTTCCTGGCCTTCCCGTCGCCAAGGATTTCCGCCGTGACTGAGGCCCCGGCGAGATAAGGCGAACCGAAGACCGGGCCGCTGTCGCCTTCGACCGCGAGCACCTTGTCGAAGACCACTTCCTGGCCTGCCCCGGCGCTGAGCTTCTCCACTGCAAGCCTCTGCCCTGAGGATACCTTGTACTGTTTGCCGCCCGTCTCTATTATCGCATACATTACGCCATTACCTCCAGAATCCAAGAGTCCTATATTTAACTAAATTTTTGGCGAAAAAGTCAATCATTAAAAGGCCGTTCTAGCCGAAAGAGGCCCTGTAAATCCATCGAGTATGCGGGCTACAACCCCCTTGATCTCGTCCCTTGCGCCGCGGAATTCGTTCAGCACCTCTTCCGGGCTGCCCGCGGCCCCAACCGGGTCCTTCACCGGCACGTGAAGCTTTCTCACCTCCGCAGGCACGCCGGGGCAATACCGGACGTTGCCGCAGAGCGTGACCACGAGGTCCATTTGGCCAAGCGGTATCTCATCGAGCGTCTTGGACCATTGCCCGGATATGTCCACTCCGGCCTCCCGCATGACGGCCTCGGCCTTTTCGTTGACACCCGCCGCTATTACGCCGGCGCTCCATACCTCTATCTTCCCATGGCCAAGCAGCCTCGCGAAACCCTCGGCCATCTGGCTCCTGCATGAATTCCCCGTGCAGAGAAAAGCGATTTTCCTCACAGGTAATTATATCATAAGCCCGTTTGGTTATTGACAAAACGCTGTTTCAGAAGGTATGGTATATTTTTAAATGGAGAGCGAGCATATTGCCCGCTCAAAAATACGCGGGACCAGGGATATGTCATTGCGTGTACCTTCACCGCGGTTTTAGCCGCGGGGAAGATTAATTGAGGGCCGCTAGCTCAGTTGGTAGAGCAACGCCCTTTTAAGGCGTGGGTCGAAGGTTCGAATCCTTCGCGGCTCATTTTTCGTCTCATTTTTGAGTATCGAAGTCCCCATCGTCTAGCCAGGCCTAGGACATCGCCCTTTCAAGGCGGTAACATGGGTTCGAATCCCATTGGGGACGCCAAAGAAAATCAAGGGGTTACAGAGTCTGTAGCCCCCTTTTCCACAAAATCG
>JAKAGP010000115.1 GCA_021825785.1 Nitrospirota bacterium | reverse complement strand
TGGGCCAACTTATGAAACTGGCGGTCGAAAAGGGAAGAAAGACGAAAAAGGGCATGAAGATGGGCATCTGCGGAGAGCACGGCGGCGAGCCTAAATCCGTTGAGTTCTGCCACAGGATCGGGCTCAATTACGTTAGCTGTTCGCCCTACAGGGTCCCGATAGCGAAACTGGCGGCGGCGCAGGCCGCGGCAAAGGGCAAAACGGCAGGGGACCTTTCAAAGTCCACCGTCTAAAATTAAAACAGAGCAAAGAAAAGGGGACGGTTTTCCGTCCCCTTTTCTTTGCTCAATCAGCCAGCCCTTAATCTTCCAGCCAATTGCCTGGCTGCCCAGCCTCTCTTAAATAATCTGAAAATTATAACTTCAAGTTGACATGGAGGCTGAGATTTTGTTTTTCTAGAAGGATGGGAATGCCCGAAGTAAACAAATATATCAAGGATCTGCACAAGAAGCAGAGCGACCCCGTCAATTGGCCGGATTACCTCACGGGGTTGCCCGGCAAAAGCGCCATACTCCAGGAACTGGATAAAATATATCCCAAGCTGGGCCGCTGCGCGATCGCCTACGTGAGGATCACGAACATATACCCTTACCTCATAAAATACGGATACTCGCATCATGCCGATCTCATAGAATGGTCCGCCGCCATTCTCAAGACGACCGCCCAGAGTTTGGATGAAGCGTCTTTCGTGGGTACCATCGGCACCCATGATTATATTGTCATTTCAAAACAGTCCGCGATAGATGAGATACTTGAAAAGTCCCAGGAGCTTTTCGAAAAAAAAGCCAGGGCCTGCTACACCCCCGACGACCGCAAAAAAGGCGTGATCCTGTCGTTCGAGGCCGGTGGCAAGACCATGCGCGTGGGCCTCATGAAGCTCATATTCACTGCCACGGACAAAAAGATAAATATACCCAAGATCGAAATCCTGCCATATCTGTCAGGCCTCTGCTCAAAGCTGGAAAAGATGGGCCCGGCTGAAAAATAAAAAGGCCGTATCCGGTCAGACACCTCGGGCTTTCTTCTTTCCTTTTGCCCAAGGGCGCTTTAAAAATAAAACTACTGTTAAAATAGAGCATGGAATTTTATGTGCCCGGGGCCACCCCGGAAGAAATCAAGAAGGAAAGGCAAAAGGCCCGCGAACTCAGGCAATCCGGGTGGTGGAAGAGAAAAAGAGGCGAAGGCCTGTGCCATTTCTGCGGGAAGAGGGTTCCTCCAGCCGAGCTAACCATGGAGCATGTCGTTCCTCTGGTGAGGGGCGGCAAATCCGTGAAAGGCAATATAGTGCCGGCCTGCAAGGAATGCAATTCAGCTAAAAGGGGCCTTATCCCGGTGGAATGGGACGAATACCTGAAAAAATTATCAGACAGTCCGGAGGACGATCTCACGGGGCAGAAGCTTTAAAAGTTCCTGCACCGCCTGTTTTACGCTTTCTTCCTCCACGCTCTCAAGAGTGACCAATACCTTGTAGTCCCTCTCCCCGATCTTGGGATATGAGCCTATCTCCACGGCCGGGAACCTTCTGGCAACCGCGTCAAGCGTGTCGGCTATCAGGCATTCCTCTCCGTTAATGTATATGCGGCTGGCAAAATAAGGCTTATCCATGAAACGCTCTCTCAGGGCGGCAAATTTTTTTCTCCGGAATTCGGGGGTGCCCGGAAAGACGTACAAATTTTCCACCCGCACGGGGGGAAAATTTATGCCGTTCAATTCTATCAGCTCCCCGCCTTCAGGCAGTTCCGCCATTCTCATCACTATATCGGAGGGCACGCCGCAACGCTTTACAATGAGGTCTTTCAGCTTTTCGTCCACAACGAGCTTCCGTCCGAAGGCCCCGGCAATGCCCTGCATTGTGACGTCATCATGCGTTGGCCCTATGCCCCCGGAGGTAAAAACGAAATCATATTTTTTAGCGCAGGAGGCCACCGTGGAGGCGATCTCCTCCACGTCGTCCGGTATCACAAGGACGAGCGAGAGCCTAACGCCCAGTTGCCTGAGCTCAGCGGCCAGAAAATGGGAGTTTTCGTCCCTGACCTTACCGGAAAGTATCTCGTTACCGATTATGATGACAGCGGCAGTCCTTGGCAAAATAAACTGTCTCCCGTGCTCTTTAATATTTATCTGTAACATTTTATATGGTTTCGCCCGCATCCCGCAAGCGTCCCGCCGGAAGGCATTTTTCCCCTGGGGTTCCGTCCCGTGAAGCATCAGGATGATGTATACTTTAAAGTTGTTTTTTAAACTAAAAATCCTGAAGGAGCGCTCTATGGAGATCAAATCCGTCCTGGTTACGGGGGCTTGCGGTTTCATAGGCTGGAGGACAGCCATGGAACTCTCCGCCAGGGGTTACCTGGTGACCGGCGTTGACAACCTGAATGACTATTATGACGTAAGGCTTAAGGAATACAGGCTCCATGAGCTGGAGGGCCTGCCCAATTTCACCTTCCACCGCCTGGACATAGAGGAAAGGACGGCACTGGACCGTCTTTTTGAAAAGGAGCGTTTCGATGCCGTCATAAACCTGGCCGCCCGCGCCGGCGTCAGGTATAGCCTGGAGGACCCTTACGTTTACATGAGCACAAATGCCATGGGCACCCTTAACCTGCTTGAGGCAGGAAGACGCAACGGCCTTAAAAAATTCGTGCTCGCCTCCACATCCTCCCTTTATGCCGGCCAGAAGATGCCCTTTGTGGAAGACCTCCCGGTGAACACCCCTATTTCTCCGTATGCGGCCACAAAAAAAGCCGCGGAGGCAATGTCATACACGTACCACTATCTTTATTCCCTGGACGTTACCGTGCTCAGGTATTTCACCGTTTACGGCCCCGCCGGAAGGCCGGACATGAGCCCCTTCCGTTTCATAAAATGGACTGATGAAGGCAAGCCGCTTCAGATATTCGGAGACGGTTCCCAGAGCAGAGATTTCACTTACGTTGACGATATCGCGCGCGGCACCGTGGCGGCCATGGAGGCAGAAACCGGTTACGAGATAATAAACCTGGGCAACAACACCCCCATGAAGCTGAGCTACATGATAGAGCTAATCGAAAAATACCTGGGCAAAAAAAGCAAGAAGGAATTCAGCCCGTTCCACAAGGCGGACATGCAGGCAACCTGGGCCGGAATAGAGAAGGCCGGAAAGATCCTCGGCTGGAAGCCGGAGACCTCCCTTGAAGAAGGGATGGAAAAAACGGTCCGCTGGCACAGGGAGAACAGGGCCTGGCTCAGCTCCATAAAAGTTTAAAAGATCAATGAAACCGGCTTTTAGCTTTTTGCCGCGCGGGATATAAAAAAGTGATACACTTCTTATAAGACACGCCTTGCAAAAAACATATCCGGTTAAAGATCAGGCAAAGCGCCAACCACATTTTCTTAAACAAGAGCAAAAGAATAAAAATGGCCGGCATTCTTGAAAGTTACCGCACCGCAAGCAAAAAGATATGGGTGAAAGACACCAAGAATCTAAGCCTGCCCAAGGCCGTAGGGTATCGCATCCTTAAAATCTTTGTCCTTGTGGCCATGGGGTTTCAGAACAATGAGATATCGATCCGCGCCGCGAGCCTGGCCTACACAACACTCATGGGCCTTGTCCCCCTGCTTGCGATAAGCTTCTCCGTCCTTAAGGCCCTTGGCGTTCACAACAAGATAAAGCCGTTTCTGCTTGGTTTTCTTGCCCCCTTTGGCGATCAAGGCCAGATGATCACTGACAAGATAATCGGCTACATAAACCATTTAAACACCAGTGTTTTAAGCTCAATGGGCCTTATTCTGCTCATCTATTCGGTCATCTCCATGGTACAGAAGGTCGAAAACGCACTGAATTACATATGGAAAACGCCCAGCTCAAGGGGGTTCTCCAGGATGTTCAGCGATTACTTAAGCGTGCTGCTTGTGGGCCCGGTGCTGGTCTTTGCCGCCATGGGCATCACATCCTCATTCATGGCCAGCACAGTTGTTCACCGGGTGCTGTCAATGAGACTATTTGGCGGAGCCTTGTATGCGGGTGGGAAGCTTCTGCCTTATTTCTTCGCCTCAGCGGCCTTCATATTCATTTACACCTTTCTGCCTTCCGTCAATGTCAAATTCAAGGCGGGCATAGGTGGCGGGATCATCGCGGGCATTCTCTGGCAGAGTCTGGAGTGGACTTTCGCTCATTTCACAGTGGCCTCGACAAGCTATCCCGCCATATACTCCAGCTTCGCCATAGCGATACTCTTTGTGGCCTGGGTGGACCTGAACTGGCAGATATTCCTGGTAGGGGCCAGCGCCTCATTCTATTTTCAAAACCCCAATTATCCCCTTTTTGAAGACCACAGGCCATTAAGCGGCAGGCTTAAGGAAAGGCTCGCACTTACAATGATGTTCCTTATAGGAAGCAACCATCTGTATAAACGTCCCCATTGGACGGAGGACGGGCTTGCCCGGCGGCTGAACCTTCCGGAAACCACCGTCAGCGAAATGCTGCTTCTTCTAGTGAAAAAGGGCCTGGTGGAAAAGGCCCTCTCCGGAGGATTTCTGCCCGCACGGGCCCTTGAGACCATAACGCTGCAAGAAGTGATAGAGGCAGCTAGGGCCGATTATGATCAACCCATACCTGATTTCCTGGATCTGCTGTCTCAAGTGCCGTTCAGCGCGGTTGAAAAGATCATGGACAAAGCCGAAAGATCGGTTTCAGAAAACCTGGACGGCAAAACGCTTAGGGACCTTGTGCAGGAAGGCACGCCCCAGGAGCAGGCCCCTCCCTCTTTGCCCATCACCTGAAAATTTTTTGAAGTTGTTTTTTTATCTCTCCGCCGAGGCCTTTTTCTATCGCTTTTCCGGCAGCCGCCTTGCTTATTCCCACGCGGGGCCTCTGCGTAGTGCCGGTTATCTCCATCGGTACGACGGTCCATCCCTTTGCGTTCGTTAAAAAGCGCAGATATTTTTTCCCTATCCTGGCGGCAAACGCGGGTGAAAAGTCCAGAGCGATCGCTATGTTCAAGACCTTGTTCACGCCAATGGTCCCTTTTACCGGGTTGATTTCCAGAGCGGCGGAATCAAAATATCCGTTAAGAAAGGTGTTGCCGTTTTTTATTTCGTAATTCATGAGGGAATCGGTAAAGGAAGGATTTCTCAATTCCGGCATGCCAAGCAGGACTGCCATCTGGCTTGCTATCGGGGACTCTTTTACCAGTATCCTGGAAAACCGGGCCTGGCCCTTTCCGTATAAAGTGTTTTGCCGCCCTATTTTCCCAAAGCCGATGCTGCCAAGCAGATTCCCCTGGACGATCACCTTGTCCCCTCCGCTGATCGCTGCCTTGAACGGGTTTATTGAAAAAGCGCCACTGGAGTATCTCCAGTCCGCGTTCAGGCCGCTGATGGTATAACGTTGATAAAGGGCTGTGGCTATGTTAATGCTGCCTTTCGCGCTGATGTGGGTAGCGGCCCCCCCTTTAGCAGGTCTTTTGGCTGCCTCTTTTCTTTTTTTGCCATGCGGCATCAGCGCAAGAAGCCTGTTCAAGTCCAGTCTTTGGGAAGAGACATCGAGGCTTATGGCTGGGGCTGCGGGGTAGTTTACGGCAAAGCCCTTTATCTTTATCCTGTCCTGCTCGATAGCGGCTTCAAGCGCTAGATCTATTCTCTGGCTGGCAATTTTAATCTTGCCTGAGATGTTTGAATGTATATTTTCAAACACCGTCTTCAGACTCTTCAGATCGACCACTCCGGAAATGACGGGCCTCGCGGGCTGCGCCTGGGCTGGCGAGCCCGGTTGGCCCAGGCTGAAATCCATGTCGGCGTTCGCCTGCGCGGAGGGAAGCGTCCCCATTTCGTCAACGAACCGGGCCTGCGCGTTTTTTATGCTTATTCCCTGTATGGCAACGTTAAAAGACTTTTTGCCTGTACTCCTCCCCTCTTTTTTGCCGGCTTCGAGCCTCTCTTTCAGATCGCTGAAATTGAACGTCCCGTCCTTGGCCCGTTCAATAAAAATGTAGGGGGAATCGATATACAGGCGGTTGATGACGAGCTGTTTTTTCAGAAGGGGCAGCAATCTGTATTTAAGGACCAGTTCTTTTGCGCTCAGGAACTCTCCTTTTCCCGTGCGCCTGGCCAGCGCCATATCGGAAAGCACGACGCCTCCCTTGAAAAGGGATATATTTATGCTGCCTATCGATGCCTTCCTGCCGGTTGCCTGCTCTATTTTAGGCACTATCAGCGCCGTAAGCCTCCCGCTCGTGAAATAAGCGTTTATAAACAGGGACAGCCCGGCGGCGATCACTATTATGAAGGCAATGACCAGACCCGCTATTTTGAGAAATTTTTTCAATAGGATGCCTCCCCGCTGCCCTGTAGGCTTTTTTGCTTTTGACCGGAATTTTTATTCACGGCTTTTCTGACTAGAATTTATTCCTGC
>JAKAGP010000114.1 GCA_021825785.1 Nitrospirota bacterium | reverse complement strand
AAAGGGCCCGGGCATAAAAAACCCGGGCCTTTTTTATTGTTGAATGAAGTTGCCCGAATTTCCCGCAAAAAACGCGTTCCGGATTCGAGGCTGGAAATGTCATGAATCCGGGAAACTACTTGAGCCTATTCACCCCGGGGAGATTCTTCTTGAGGAATTTATGAAACCGATGGGGATCAGCATCAACGGGCTCGCCCGCGAGATCGCGGTGCCGCCCGGCCGCATCAGCGCCATTGTCAAGGCAAACGCGCAATAACCGCCGATACGGCGCTCCGGCTTGGCCGGTACTTCGGCACGTCACCGGAGGTCTGGATGGGCCTGCAAGCCGACTTTCGAAAGCAAGCCGGATCATATCTCTACCCTGTTTCGGCCTTTGCTTTTGGCGCGATACAGGGCCGCGTCGGTTTTTCTGAAAAGTGTATCTATTGTGTCAGCCTCGCCGCATTCCGCAATACCGCAGCTGATTGTCACCTTGCCCGCCATTTCAAAACGGTGGTCTTCGATCAGCTTTCTTATTTTCTCCGCCGCCTTCACGGCGCTTGGGGCATTTGTCTCCGGCGCGATTATGATGAACTCCTCGCCACCCCATCTGCCCCAGTAATCTGTCTGCCTCAGATGCCCCTTCACCAGTCCGGCCAATGTCTTTAATACAATGTCTCCGGCATGATGGCCGAATGTGTCGTTTACCGTTTTGAAATGGTCTATGTCGACCATCAGCAGGCACATGGGCCGCTTATAGCGACGCGCCCGCGCCACCTCCGCTTTCAGGATTTCCCCGAGTCTGTATCTATTGCAGACGCCGGTCAACTGGTCAATGGTGGCAAGCCTGTTTAGGTTCTCTTCCATCTCCTTGCGTGTCGTGACGTCGCGGAATATGCCCCTGGTCGCCGCGGAAACATCGTTTCCCAGACGTATATTCACATTTCCCTCGACGCTGATACTTCTGCCGCCCTTGGTCAGGAAGACGGTGTCCACCCTGCCCACCGCTTCTCCGGCCATAAGCCTGGCGAATATTTCCATGCAATGCTTTTTTTCGCCGGGGTGGATGATGTCGAACACTGTAAGGCCACTCAAGTCCGCGTCGGAATAGCCCAAAACCTCTTTCCACGCCCTGTTTACAAAAAGAAAATGGCCATCGGGGCCCACACTCTGAATCAGGTCGCTGGCGTTATCTAAAAAGTCCTTTAATTCATCTTTGAGTTTGACCAGGGTGGTAATGTTTCTGGCTGTATGGATGGCCAGTTTGATGTTGCCATCGGGGTCCAGTATCGGGCATGCGGAGACCTCCACGAGTAATTTCCTCCCCTGTTTGTCAAAATGCACATGCTCAACCGCCGAATATTCGCCGGTGACAATCAAATCTTCCAGGGGGCAGGGGTGCTCTGCCTCCCAGCACCCTTCAGGCCTGTTGTGGGTAACTACGTGGCAGAGCTTGCCAATGACTTCCGATTCGTCCAGGTAGCCGTATTCTTCCAGGAAGGCTTTATTGGCGGCGGCAATCCTGAGATCCTTGATATCGATTATTGCGACAGCGTCTCTCATGCTGTCCAGGATCATTTTTGCAAATTCATGGGCGGATTTGCGCTGCCTGCTTTCAATTTTCAGCAGTTCGTTTACTTTCGCAAGCTCCTCGTTGCGCCTGGTGAGATTTTTCTGCGTCTCCAATTCGAAAAGGCCCAGGAGGCTGACCGCTGAATAGGCAGCCACCACGGCGCAAGCCGCCCGGAATACCTGGACAGGAACGCCCACTTTGCCCATGAATACCGGAATATTAAGGATATCGGCGGGGAAAAAGGGGGCCGCCGGCACTATCAAACCCGCAAAGAGGCCGTAAAAGCAAAAAGCGCCGGCCATTAATTTCATATGGAGAGCGAAAAATGGCTCTTTTGGTTTTTTTTCGCCGAACTCGCGGGATTGCCTGATGAACGCATATGAGGTCAAAAAAATACTTGGCGCGCCCAATAAATATCGCGCCCATATCTCCCCGGAAAGAAACTTCCGGCTGCTCGCAAGAGTTATCGCGGCCCATAGCGCAAACAGCGCGGATGGCGTTAGCTTAAGCAGCCTGCGGCCAAATTTTCGCGCGTTCTGGCTGACAAGCTTTATGCCAAAGTGGAACAGGAAAAAAAACGAGACAGGCAGGAGCGCTGTCCCGAGGACTTTCAGCGTGACGGACGGCTGGATGAGGACAAACATCCCGATCCACTCATTAATCCCATGGAGGATTCCAAAAGCGGCGAACGACCAAAAAGCGCTTGCCAGAGCGAATTCGCTCCCCTTTTGGTACTTGAGCAGAGTACCGGAGCCAAGTATGAAAAAAGACAATCCATAAATAAAAAATACAAGGATCATGGGCAGTGGTTTTTCAGCTTGAAGTTATTTCAGGTTGTTTTTTTAGCAGACGCCGGCATTTTCCGATTCAGCCCGTCCGGCGGTGCGAAAGTGAAGGCCGGGCAGGTTGATTCCATTTTGAAACCCATGAATCCAGGCATTTTTTCTCATTAAGTTTTACCTCTCTCTAACTCCTTGAGGTATGGGCGCCCCTTTCTACGGCGTTGCAGCTTATCGTAATATCGGCATTTTTTAATAATTTTATTAATTGCGATTACCGGCTTACTTTCGTATGTTCGGATGTTGTTCTTGAGGATAAAGGCGAAGGCCCTTGCGATGCCAGACAACCCCGGAAGACCGGCTCTTGCACTCATCCCTTATCCGCTTCACGGCATACAAGACTTGAAGTGGGCGGGAAAAACAAAAAAGAAAATGGCTACCCTTCTTCCGGGTTTTATTCCAGGCGGGCCCTGGCCTGGGAGATGATGCCGTGGAGCATCTTCAGCTCCCACCTGGTTATCTCCGAGCGCGCAAGGATCTGCTTCATGTTTTTCAGTATGGTTATCTCCATGTCCCTGTTGCCGCGCGGTATGTAGTGCAGCGAATCGAGGGCCTCGCGCAGCCTCTCGTAAAAGAAGGAAAGCTCGTCGTGCGTGGCAAGCTTTTTTGGCGCCCCGGGCCCCTCGCATCCGTCCGCGAGGAAAAGTTCATACGCCACCAGAAGCACCGCCTGGGAGAGATTGAAGGAGGGCATCCCGGGGTCCGCCGGGATATTCATCAGAAAGGCGCATTCCTCCGTCTGCCCGTTCGAAAGCCCCCTGTCCTCGCTGCCAAAAAGGACGGAGACGCTCCGGCCCGCGAGCGCGTGGCTTTTCAACCTTTTCACTCCCTCCTTCAGCGTTCGGAAGGACCCTCTCTGCTTTCCCGTCCTCCGGCTGGCGCCCGCCACAAGGGTTTTGCCCGCGAGGGCGTCTTTCAGGCCCTCATGGATTTTTATCTTTTCCAGCACATCGAGGGCACCGTGGGCGAACCAGACGGCCTCTTCCGCGGGGAATTTTTTGGGGGCCACAAGCTCAAGGCGGGGGAAACCGAAATTCTTCAGCGCCCTGGCCGATGCCCCGATGTTTCCGGCCTCCCTGGGGCAAACCAGGACAAAAGAGATGTTTTCCTTCCAGGCATCATCGCGCACCTTTAATTTTAACGCATTTCCAATTTTCAGGCGGAGGGGATTTCTGGCCGGAAGCCCTTGTGCGCGATGCCCCTTTCCGTCATGAAGCCCAGTATCTTTCTGCCGTTTGCCTGTCCCTTTTCAATCAGTTGCTTAAGCCTGCCTATGGCGTCCAGTTGCGTCTCAACAGTCATAACGTCCCAGAAGTAGCCCTCGACCGCGCTTTTTTCAAGCTCCAGGGACATGGTGAGCGCATCCTCCAGGGTCAGGTCGTTGTCCTGCAGCCGTTTTTTCAGGGCCCTTGCGCGCTCCAGGGCCACGTTTATGAAAGGCATTGACTCATTCTCCAGATAATCGACCAGATCATCTTCCATGCCGCCTCTGGCTGTCTGCAGCCAAACCGCACGGTCCCTCGCCGCGCCTGCCAGCTCCCGCCACAGGCCCTCATCCGGAAAGCGCCCGGAGAGGCCCGTGTACACGTCGGCGCACGCGGCCGCAACCGCTATGCATGCCTCGGCCCGCTGGTCCGCCCTGACCTTGATGACCAAGCCCTGCATCCTCCTTCCGCCAATTCAATTTTCTCATGTTCGAGACGGGAGTCAAGGGGAGGCGGATTTTATCCCTGGCGATTTTATTCCTGGCGCGGCAGGGCGGGCGCGGCGGACAACCGGCGGGCGATCCCGGCGGCAAGCAGCGAAAGCGTTTCGTCTCTTGCCCCCATAATTACCACACAGCGCCGCCCCCCCGCATGTCTTAAAACTTCCTGCCTGCCGGAGACGGCGATGGCGGATTTCCCCCTCTCGTTTATCCCGCGCGCAAGGTCCCCGCTGGAAATGTCCATGTTCACCGTGCCGCCCTGGTAGAAGATGGGAAGCAGGATGAGGAGGTCCCCGCCGCGGAGGTTTTCGGAGAAGGCGCCGATGTACTCGTTTTTCATCATGCGGACCGGCCCGAAGCCGTGGGGCTGGAAGACATAGCAGACCCGTGTTTGCTCTTTTATCAACTGCACGGCCTTCATGAGGGAGGATATCTTGTGGGGATTGTGGGCGAAATCGTCTATCACCAGCATGCCGCGGGCGTTCAGGTGGATGTCGAAGCGCCGCTCTATGCCTGTGAACCCCGGCAGGGCCTGGGCGATTTTTTCAAGCGTCCCGCCAAGGCCGGAAACGACGGCGATGGAGGCCAGCGCGTTATAGACGTTGTAGAGGCCGGGCAGGGCGAGCTTAAACCGCACGCCGCTTACCGTGAATTCGGAGCCGAACGGATGGAGACTGATATCGCATGCCCTGAAATCCGCGCCGGGCCCCATGCCGAATGTGACAACCCCCTTACGCCCGAGCAGCGGCCGCAGGTTCCGGTCGTCTGCGTTTACGGCCTTGAAGCCGGCGGTGTTTTCCGAGACTTTTTCGAACATGCGCGCCGTCTCTTCAATGCCCTTATGGTCCAGCTCCAGGTTGAGGATGGCCAGGTGGCGGGGAGAATAGTTGACGATCGTGCCGTCGGACTCGCAGGCCTCCATCACAAGCCAGCGTGAGCCGCCGGACAGGAAGTTGCAGGGTCTTTGCTGCTGCCCGCCTTTGAACGCCTTTACCCTGCCGCCGCCGATGAAGTTTGGCTGCATCCCGAGCTGCCGCATCAGGAAGGCCGTCAGTCCCGAAGCGGTGGACTTTCCGCTTGTGCCGGTGACGGCGATGGTGTCGAATTCCCGGGAGAGTTCGGCCAGGTACTCGGGCCTTGTCTTGAGCGGCACCCCGAGGGCCCTGGCCCTTATGACCTCCGGCGTGCCGGCCTCCACAGCCGTGCTCATAACGGCGAAATCGGGGGCGCTTTCCATGCCGGAGCCGTCCTGGGGGAATATCCTGATGCCGCTTGCGCGAAGCTGCGCGGCCACCGGGTGTCCGGGAAGAAGGTCGAATGCCCGGTCGGAGCCGCTTACCTCATGGCCCCTTGCGGCCATGAATGACGCTATCGCCGAAACCCCGCTGCCGCCTATGCCGGAAAAGAATATCCTCATTGGAGCCCGTATGAACAATTATTTAGTCTAAAACAGGAATTGGAATTAATTCCAGGCGCTTTTTCCCCGGGTAGCGCCTCAGTCTGGCAATGCAGGCCGGGCAGAAGGCGGATGGAAGCATGGCTCGCATCATTCTCGCCGGCCATCCGTGGCCGGCTCCGAGGCTTTTGCCTATCCGGACGTCCTTGTCCGGATGACGGCAAAAAAATCCGCTCGCATGCCCCCATCGGCCTTCTGCCTTACACGCGATTCGCTTATAATTTGTTTGGAGTCGCCGGGATAGCGGCTTGAGCGATCCCGCCCCGGGCGGGACTTATTTTCGTTTTTTTGCTTGACTGCGCGCCCTCAATGTGCCATATTTCAATCAGGATATGGGACGCCTGACCAATGAAAAGCTTTTTGATTGTCCGGACCGGTAAAACTTTGCCTGCTTTTCTGTTTTTCCCATGACCTCTCTATTCAAAAGGGAAGATGACAGTTTGTGAATGCCCGCAGAAGCGGTGGGGCGAGTTTTTGTTTTTTGCGGAACCGGAGAAAACCTGTCAGCAGAAAGGAGACTGAAGGATGTCAAAGAAGATTTATGTGGGAAATCTCTCTTACGCCACCACCGAGGACGATCTTCGCCGGGTGTTTGAAGAGATGGGGGAGGTCCAGTCGGTAAAGGTGATCAAGGACGAGGTGACGGGGCGGTCCAAGGGCTTCGGGTTTGTCGAGATGACCTCCGACGAGAATGCGGACCGCGCCATCCAGAGCTTGAACGGCAAGGACCTTTTGGGCCGCGCAATGAAGGTGAGCGAGGCGCGCCCCCCGGCTGAAAGGGGAGGCGGCAGGGAGAGAAAACCTTTCGGCAGAAGCGGCAGGGGCAGATATTAGACGGCCCTTACGGCGGCCTCACTAACCACCCCGTCTTCCATGGTGAAAGCCCTGACATCGGGTTCCCCGCCCGCCAGGCCGATTATTATGTAGACCATATCCCAGAAGGCGAGCGCCACGTCCT
>JAKAGP010000113.1 GCA_021825785.1 Nitrospirota bacterium | reverse complement strand
GGGCATTCTCCCCCCCCCCAGCGGTTCTTTCAGCAGTCTGGCCGTAAGCACGAACGAGCCGGAGAAGTATTATTACCTGGGTGTGCCGCTCATCGGGGATGTCTATCCCGTCCAGGGTCCCATGACCGGCATCTTCTCGGCCCTCTCCCTGTACCGCGGCAGTGAGAGCGACGCCTTCTTCGTCGCATGCGACATGCCTTTCATAAGGCCCGGGCTTGTGTCCAGGATGGCGGCGATCAGGCGGTCTTCAGGAGGGGCTGAAGGGTGGGATGCCATCGCGCCGGTGTGGAAGGGGCGCCCGGAGCCCCTTTTCGCGTTTTATTCAGCACGGGGCCTGCCTTCCATGGAGGGGCGCCTGACTGCCGGCAAGACCGCGCTCCGGGAGTTTCTCGCGGACTCCGGGACCGTCTTACTTGACGAAAGGGAGGTTGCGGGGGTTGACCCTGATGGGCTTTCGTTTATTAACATAAATACAGGTGAAGACCTGGAGGCGGCGTTGGCCCTTCAAAACAAGATAATGGAAAAAGGAGGGCTTATCCGATAGGAGACCTCATAGTAATACTGATCATAGTGATCGCGATTACGGGGTTCTCCAGGGTCCGTGAGACCGCCGGAGGGCTCCGGGAGGCAGTCCGGAATTTTAAGAAGGCCATGGCGGAACCGGAGGAAATAGATATAACGCCCCGCCCGGGGAGATGTGCAAACAATGAACCGTGCGGAGCAGACGATAAAAAGGATTAGCTGAATGGAAAGAGGACCGGAGGCGAAGATAGACCTTGAGGCGCTTCGCCATAATCTGAGGACCGTGGAATCACTTTCAGGCGGCTCCGTCATAGCCGTCGTCAAGGCCGACGCCTATGGCCATGGCGCAGTGGAAGTGTCTAAAACCCTTGAGAGGCAGGGCGCTTTCGCCCTTGCGGTGGCCTATGCCTCGGAGGCGGAGGAACTCAGGGCGGCGGGCATAAAATCCCCTGTCCTGGTGCTTTTTGACGGTGAGCCCGGGCCTTTTTTCGACCTGGACCTTATCCCGGTCGTCCATTCGCTTAAATCCGCAAAACGCTTTTCGCGCGAGGCCCGCAGAAGGGGCAGGCAATTGGACGTGCACGTCAAGGTGGACACCGGGATGGGGAGGATGGGTTTTTGCATTTCCGGGGAGGGAAAAGATACGCTGGCCGATATCTGCGATATCGCGTCATTGCCGGGGCTCCGCCTGCGCGGCCTGATGAGCCACTTTTCGGAGGTCCAGCCCGGCAAGGGGGGGCTGGATTTTGCCCGCCTGCAGCTTGAAAGGTTCAACTCCATCCGGCAGCAGCTTGCCGGCAGGGGAATCAAGCCCCTTGCCCATATCTCTAGCAGCGCCTCATCGCTTCTTCTGCCGGAGGCCGGCATGGATGCGCTCAGGGTCGGGCTTCTGCTTTACGGCGCCTTGCCGTTTTCCGCGCCTGCGGCCCCCGCTTCCTTTGCCCTGAAGCCGGTCATGGAAGTCAAAACGCGGATAATACTGGTAAAGAGGTTTGGCAAGGGACAGCCGGTAAGCTATGACAGGACCTTCGTGACCGCGAGGCGCTCCACCATAGCAGTCATACCCGTGGGGTACGCGGACGGGTATCTCAGGGCCTTCTCCAACAGGGCGTGTGCCATTGTGAGGGGCCGGAGGGCGCCGGTGGCCGGCAGGGTCTGCATGGATGTCACGATGCTTGACGTAACCGGCATAAGGGATGTCTCGGAGGGGGACGAGGTCATACTCCTTGGAGGCGGGCTTTCGATCCGGGAGTTAGCGGACTGGGCCGCCACCAACCCCTACGAGGTTATGACCTCGCTTGGCGGGAGAGCGAGGAGGCGCTTCGAGTGACCCGTTTCATTGAGGCCCTGGGCTCCAGGATAATCAGGTTCACGGCGGTCATGGGCAGCATGCTTCTGCTGTTTGCGGAGACCCTGAAGGAGTTGCTGCTGCCGCCATACGAAATAAAAAACACGTTCAAGCAGGTCATGGAGATCGGGGTAAAGAGCGTGCCCGTTGTGGCGATAACGGCCGTCTTTACCGGGATGGTCCTGGCGCTGCAGACATTCACCGGGTTCAAGCGCTTCGGCGCCGAGGCCCTGGTGGGCACGGTCGTCTCGCTTTCGATGACCAGGGAGATGGGGCCGGTGCTTACCGGTCTGGTGGTGGCGGGCAGGGCGGGGGCTGCGATGGCGGCGGAGCTTGGCACCATGAGGGTCACGGAGCAGATAGACGCGCTGGAGACATTGGCCACGAACCCTGTCAAATACCTGATAGTCCCCAGGTTCGTTTCGTCCGCAATAGTGCTTCCATCCCTGACTGTAATCGCGGACATGCTGGGCATCCTGGGCGGCTATGCCATAGCCGTCTGGCTTTTCGGGATGAGCTCCGCTCTCTACTGGCACAGGGCATGGAACTACCTTGAGCTGAACGACATCTTCGGCGGGCTTGCGAAGTCTGCCTTTTTCGGCGCCGGCATCGCCATAGTCTGCTGCCATCGGGGCTTTTACACCGAAGGCGGGGCCGAAGGGGTGGGCAAGGCCACCACGGGGGCGGTCGTCATATCCTTCATGACCATACTGATCTCCGACTACTTCCTCACGGCCTGGCTGCTGAAATGATAGAAATCAGGGACCTGCACAAGTCTTTTGGCAGCCATCAGGTGCTCAGAGGCGTTGACCTCCTGGTGGAGGACGGGCAGAGCATGGTCGTCATAGGGGGCAGCGGCTCTGGAAAAAGCGTGCTAATGAAGCATATAATAGGGCTTCTTAAGCCGGATAAGGGCTCCGTCCTCGTGGACGGCACAGATATCACGCGGCTTGACGCCAAACATCTGTACGAGGTGAGGAAGAAATTCGGAATGCTCTTTCAGGGTGCCGCCCTGTTTGACTCGATGGCTGTGTGGGAGAACGTGAGCTTCGCTCTTTTAAGAAGCGGCATGAGGGCCTCGGAGGCCAGGCAGGTGGCAATCGAGAAGCTCCGGCTCGTGGGGCTTACGGGCATCGAGGATCTCATGCCCTCCGAGCTTTCCGGCGGCATGCGCAAGCGCGTTGGCCTTGCGCGGGCTATTGCGCACCAGCCTCAGATACTGCTTTATGACGAACCTACCACCGGGATAGACCCCATCATGGGGGACGTCATCAACGACCTTATAATAAAGATGCGCGAGGATCTGCTTGTCACATCGGTCGCGATAACCCATGACATGCACAGCGCCTACAAGATAGCAGACCGCATCGCATTTCTCTATGAAGGAAGGATCGTGGAGACGGGCACCCCGGAAGGGATCAGGAACACCACAAACCCCCTGACAAAACAGTTCATAACCGGCAGCTCGCAGGGGCCGATAAAGATAGAGGGGATAAACGCCTGATGAAGATGACGACCGAATTGAAGGTCGGCATATTTGCCCTGATAGTGATAGGACTGCTGTCACTCATGACGTTCTGGGTCGGGGGGCTGGCATGGCTGAAAAAACCCGGCTACGTCCTGTACGTCTACTTCAACAATGTAAGCGGGCTCGACACGAAGAGCAAGATACTGGTGGCCGGCGTGGACGCCGGATACATAGAGGACATTACCCTGGTGGACGGCATGGCAAAGCTCAAGCTGAGGATAAACCGCAACGTCGTCCTCTACTCGGACGCCCAGGCGAGCATCAGTTCGATGGGGCTTCTGGGAGAGAAATACCTGGATATCGAGACCGGCTCCAAACCCCCCGTGCTCAAGGACGGGCAGACCATCACACACGTTGTCGCCAGCGTCAGCGTCGACGACCTCATGAGGAAGCTTTCGGACCTCTCGGGTTCGCTGACCAAGGTCGTGGGCAAGGTAAACGAGGTGCTCTCGCCGGAGCAGATACAATCCCTTAAGACCGCGATCAACAATGTCCAGAAGATCACCGGAAACGTCAATACCGCCGTTGTCGAAGACAATGAGAGGATAAAGACCGCCCTCGACAACGTCAACTCGCTCATAACCACGGTCAAGGGCATGGCGCGGAAAAACGACAAGAATATAACGGAGATGCTTGCCAACCTCAGGGACCTCTCCCAGACCTTGCGGCAGGAGGCGCCGAGCCTTATCAGTAACATAAGGGAGACGAGCACGCAGGTCAAAAATCTGGTCAAGGAGAGCAAGCCCGGCATCGAATCCATCATCAACAGCACAAGCCAGATAACCGCCGGCCTGCAGCAGGGCAAGGGCACACTTGGCAAGCTTTTGACCGACAAGACCCTTTACAACAACCTAAACAGCAGCGTGAAGGGCCTGAAGGACACGTTCGGGGCCATCAACCGCTTCAAGGTCTACCTCGACTTCCAGGGCAACTATCTCACCAGGGGCAGCGGCGGCGAAGGACAGTTCCTGCTTACCCTCCAGCCGAAGCCCGACAAGTACTATATATTTGGCGTGGTCTCCAATCCCATCGCCAGGATAGACAAGATACAGGTCTTCAATCCCCAGACAAACGAGATCGATACGACCTCGGAGAACGTCCATTCGGACATAGAATTCCTGGGGCAGTTCGCGCGCAGGTTCGAAAATTCGGCGCTTCGCATCGGCGTCACGGACAATACCTTTGGCGTTGGCGCGGACCAGTTCTTCCTCAACGACAGGCTCAAACTCTCCATTGACGCATGGGATTTTTCGGCCAAGGAGGCCTTTGCCAAGCACGCCCATCTGCGGCTGGGCGGACAATACTTCCTCTTCAAGCATATCTATCTCAATGCCGGTTGGGACAATCCGCTCAACGCCCATTGGAGCGGCCCTTATGTGGGCGGCGGCCTCCGGTTCGAGGACGAGGACCTGAAATACCTCTTTGCCGTCTCCCCCGCGAAGCTTTAGCGGACAGCAGCCGTCCCGCCGGGCCCAAAGCGGCCTTTTTTAAAGCAAACCTTTTAAATACTATTGAAATAATTGAAGATTTTCCCCCAAAAAATGTCCCGCTTGTGTTAGATTACATTTTTCTATTTTTGACATAGGAAGAACCTATAGGTGGTTTCTTGAACAGGGCTGCTGCCGTTTCTGTTTTCGTGCTTTTGATGGCATTTTCCTGTGCGCCAACGGGCCGACTGTTGCCGTCCAAATCAGGGCCGGCCGTCTCTCCGGCCGTTCAAAACGGGACAACCCCGCCCCTTGTTTGGACGGCAACAGCCGGCCGGGAGAGCATAAGGATGGAGCAGGGCGGGGACGGGCGGAGCTACGCGATTATGGATTTTGAAAACGCGGATGTCTCCGTGGTGGCCCGGGTGTTTGGAGCGGCCTTGGGCAGGGATTTTGCGGTTGCGCCGGGGATTACGGGGACCATGACGATAGAGTCTTACGGGGGCGTGCCCGCGGGGGACCTCTTCGGTGTCTTCCAGGCGATACTCGATATAAACGGGCTCAAGGCCGAGCGTTATGGCACGGCATACAGGATTGTCCCGGAGCAGACGGGGGCGGCGCCGGGCTGCGCCGTCCTGAGCGGCCGCCGCGTTACCGGGCTTATCCCCCTGCGGCACGTCAAATGGGCCCAGGCGGCGGACCGCATACGCGGTCTCATTCCGCCGGAGGCGCAGACGATGATTTACGGGCCGGACAACCTGCTGATAGTATCGGCGCCTCCGCGCGCCCTCCGGAGTTTCAGGCAGATAATGGGTGCGGTCGATGTAAGCGGACGGATGGAGGACTTGCCGGCCACCTATGTCTACCATGTGCAAAACGGCGAGGCCGGCAAACTGGCAGGCATCATCAGCAGGATATATCATCCGGGACCGGGCGGCCGCGGCCGGATGCTCAGCGTCTCTCCATATGACAGCATAAACGCGCTTGTAATCAGGTGCGCGCCGGCGGTTTACCTCGGGGTCCTGAAGCTGCTTAGGGACATCGATGTGCCCGCCAGGCAGGTCCTGATTGAAGTCCTGGTCATGCAGGTGCAGCTTTCAGACGAAACGCAGTTTGGCCTGGAATGGGTGCTGAAGAACACCGGTTCCAAGTACACGGCCTCGGGAGGGTTCAGCCAGGGCAACGTGGGCATAGGGCCAAACGGAGAGCCTTTTGCAAAGCTCTCGAACGGGTTTTCCGCCGCCATTTCGACGACGAACCCATTGGCCGTGGCCGCCGCATTGAGCAGCCTGGCCACGCAAAGCAAGGTCAATGTCCTCGCTAGTCCTCAGATACTGGCCATGGACGGCAAGACTGCCAGGATACTCGTGGGCAGCGAAATCCCGATAGCCACCGGCCTGTTTCAGCAGCCGAGCACCGCTATCAGCAATACCCTGGTTGCCGCCGGGCAGATACGCTACAAGATGATCGGCACCATACTGAATGTGCGGCCACATATAACGGACAGGGACAAGGTCACCCTGGATATCGAACAGGAGGTGAGCCAGATCGGGCAGGTGGTGCCGGTTGCGGGGCAGAATTTTCAGGGGTTCGACGTGCGGCGGGCCTCCACCGAGGCCAGCGTTCAAAACGGCCAGACGCTTCTTATCGGCGGGCTCATAAACGAGACGAGGAATTTCAAACGC
>JAKAGP010000112.1 GCA_021825785.1 Nitrospirota bacterium | reverse complement strand
GATGATCCTGGCCCGGGGATTGATTGTCTTTATATTCCTTATAAGCTGTCCGCCGTCCATGACGGGCATCGCCATATCGGTAATGACCAGGTTGATCCCTATGGAATTGTTCTTGTACAGGTCCAGCCCATGGACCGGGTCGCTGGAGGTTATGACATTAAAGCCCTTGCCGTTCAGGGTCTCCTTTATGAACTCCAGGACGGGGGCCTCGTCATCGATTGCAAGTATGGTCTCGCCGCTCACGGCCCCGGAACCTTCGATCTTCGCCGGGCTGAATTTCTTCGTGTAAAGCGGGATGTATACGTCGAAGTCGGAGCCCCGGCCGGGGCTGCTTTTCACCGTAATATACCCCTTGTGCTCCTTCACAATGCCGTAGACCATGGCAAGCCCCAGGCCCGTTCCCTTGCCCTTCTCCTTGGTGGTGAAGAAGGGCTCGAACAGGTGGGGGATGTCGCTCTCCTTTATCCCCGCGCCGGTGTCCCTGACCAGGATGTTGACATACCTGCCGCGCGGCACATCCACGCCGATCTCCAGGTCGCTTGGCCCAAGCTCCACGACGGAGGTCCTTATGGTGAGGGCGCCGCCGCTGGCCATGGCGTCCCTCGCGTTTATAATCAGGTTCATCAGGACCTGCTCCATCATGCTTATGTCGCCCTCCACAACGGCAAGCGGCGTCCCCAGCTCCTTCAATACCTTTATCTCCGCGGGGATGAGCCTGGCCGTCATCTCCAGTGTGTCGTCGATGGCCTTGTCGATGCTGAAGGGGACGGCCTCGAAATAGCCCCTCCTGGCGAAGCTCAAAAGCTTGGAGACCATCTGGACAGCCTGCCTCGACACCTTCTCTATCGTTCTTATCTTGCCCGCTATCGACTCTTCGACGTCATCCCTGAGGAGTATCAGCTCGGTAAAACCGAGGATGGATGTGAGGATATTGTTGAAATCGTGGGCGATGCCCCCCGCGAGCTGGCCTATCGATTCCATCTTCTGCGAGTGGATGAGCTGGGCCTGCATCTTCTTCTTCTCGGTGATGTGCCGGTAGAAGGACTGTATGAGGCGGGCGCCGTCGACTTCGATGACCTTCGAGCTGACCTGCAGTGAGACCTTACTGCCGTCCTTCCTGTAGTGGAGGGTCCCGTAAAGGAGGGGTTCGCCTTTCAGTATATGCTCCATGCGCTCGCGGAAAAGGGCGTCGTCCTCATGCGCCTCCAGAAGCACTATGTTCGCGCCGATGAGGGTCTTCTGGTCAAAACCGTGGATGTCGCAGAGGGCCTGGTTAGCGTCGAGGATCTTCCCGTTTTCGTCCATTATCAGAATGCCGTCCTGGGCGTTCTGGAAGAGAGAGCGCAGCATGAGCTCGGACTTGTTCAGCTTCCTCGTTCGCTCCTCGACGAGTTGCTCAAGCTCGTTGGAGTAGAGTTCGAGCTGCTTTTTGCTTATGTCAAGCTCGTACTGGAGGCCGAGCATGTTTTCAAGGTTCTTCTGGCTCAGGAACCGCCATAAGATAGCGAGTAAAATAGCCGACAAAAGAAAGGTGTTATTGCTTATGAATGCGGGGTAATCATTTATTCCGCCTCTCATCAGCAGAATGGGCAGCAAGTAAACAAGGTAAATCATCCCCACCGTAATGATTGAGTAAATGAAGCTGGATGGTATGACGAGTGCGCCTATGACAACCAGGATAAGGCCCGCGTAATAGGGCGAGCTGCCCCCCCCCAGCCTGAGGATCATTGTCTCGATGGCGGCCGCCGATGTAACGGCTGCGGCAAAGACCAAAAAAACGAGCACAGTCTTTTTTATTTTTCTCCGGTTTACAACTATGTTGATGAACGATAGTGCAAGAAATATGATCGCCATTACACACCTGATAAAAAAGAAGTATGTAAGGTCCTTGGGTGAGGCGAAATAATCCACAATGGTGAAGATGGGGAAAAGAACCGCGCCGGTAATAGCAATCACGTTTACCCAATAGTGGGTGAAGAGCAACGTATGCTCATTTATATAATGCTGCTTCTCGGTGGCAGCGGACCGGAGGGCGGGTTGCGGACGCAAGGCCATTATCTCTCCAAGGTGAAGAACATGATTACGCCTGTCTTGTCGCGCGTCATTTTCAACGCGCCAGCCGGGAACCCGGCCGTTTCAAAAAGCGCCCGGCAATCGGCCTCGCTGCGCTGCATGAGCGCGTCCCATTTTGTGGGCCAGGTATACACCTGGATCCGGTACCGGCCAGCGTCCTCAAACGCAATTATCAGCTTGCCGCCCGGATTCAATAATTCATGGAGGGCGCCTATCAGGTTGGGGACAAGTCTGTCAGGCAGGTAATTGAAGACCCCCGTGCTGAAAATGATGTCCTGCCTGCCGAATTCCCTGAGATTTTTTTCGCGGTTTATCATCCGGGCCACGTTGTATTTACGGAACCTTATTTGATCGGCCAGTCCGGCATATCCCAGTCGGTCAAGTGAGAAGCGAAGGGCGTCTTCATCGATGTCAATGCAGGTAATATCGGCGTTCGAGTCCTTTATGTCCGCGGCCATCCCGAAAAGGTCCCTGCTTGAGCCGCACCCGATGTCAAGTATCCGCGGTCCTTTCCGCCTGAGCAGTTCGGCTCCGAGTATTTCCTTTGCCTTTGCGAGCCTTCCCCTGCAGGCCTTGGCAAGCATTGAATGCAGTAAATGATAATCCAAATAGTAGCCGATCCCCCTCGAAAGGGGAATATTTTTGTAGATGCCATCAAGTATCTTGTAATCGCCCTGGTAGCCCTTGGGCCATATCCTCGCGTGATTCATGAACCAACTTTTAGAGAGCATATAGTTGGTCTTAACCCTGAATTCCTCCCGCTTCTGTAAAATCAGCTCCATATCCTGGACGGCATCCTCGAATTCAACGGCGAAATCCACCAAATCGTAAAGCGCATCGCCAGTCCTTTTTAAAATAAGGTCATGTTCACAGGCCCCGTTTTCGAGTTGGCCTTCAATCTCGGTTATTGTGTCAAGGAATCGGGTTGTCTCCATGTCCAGCATGCTGCACCAGGCGGCAATCCGTTGATTTTGATATTTATGCAGATGTCCCGGCTCGACCATGTCCGCCGACATGCCGCAGTTGGAACACGCGGTGGTTTCACCCGTAAAGGCGGCCCCGCAAAAAGGGCAAGCCGTTTTCTCCACATGCTCTTTTATGTATTCCCACAGGCTGCTCCTGGCGTCTTCCCCGACTTCCATGAATTTCACCGCCACCCCGTTTTCCTCTCTCCGGAGCACCTTGCCGTCCGCCTCGAATTCACCGTAAGGCATCGGCGCCCTGAGCCTGACCCGTGTATTTTCCGGCAGCGAAAAGGACGAATTTATGAAGGCCCCCCCAAGGCCGAGGTTTGACGCGACGGACCGGAAATTCCTCTCCTCCCCTTTTACCATGATCACTACAGGTATATGCGTCTTGCACCTCGCATCCAGCCTGGCCATCCCAATTCTCCTCCTTTGAATTTTAGAGAAAACTCTTTAAAAAAAAGAAAAAACACTCTCCCAGTCAGCAGAATAATAATATAAAAGACAAGATTTTTACAATAGTTACGGCAGAAATTCCGGGGTGGTTTAAATTTGCGATTTGATTGCCAATTTTCCGGTACAAATCGTATAATAAAAATATGCCTATTTACGAATATAAATGCGAGGAATGTTCGGAGGAATTCGAGAAGCTGGTCTTTGCCAGTTCAAGGGTGGCCTGTCCGAAATGCGGTTCCACGGAAGTCAAAAAAAAGCTCTCCACCTTCGGGATGAGCGGCGTGAGCAAGCCCTTTGCGGGCTGCGGGCATTCCTCAGCGTGCGGCTCCTGCAGCAGCTCTTCCTGCTCAAGCTGCCATTAAGCCGCATTTTCCCCCTACCTATCTTATATAGGCTTCCGTGACGTATCTGAGCATCATGCGGTGCGTATTGAAGTAGTATGCGTTTTTCCCTATCGCGTTTTGCATCATCCGCACCCACGTGTGGCGGTCATTGTAGTAAAGGGGGATTATAGTCTCTTCAAGTTTCCGGTACAGGTCCTCCGCGTCCTTGGCGTCCCTTACGTCGAGGGGCTCGTTTTCGTCAGTAACGGCGGGGCCGATGGCCCAGCCCGTGTAGCCCTCGATATGCCCCTCTATCCACCAGCCATCTAGGATGCTGAAGTTCGGGACCCCGTTATGGGCCGCCTTCATCCCGGAGGTGCCCGAAGCCTCTCTGGGCCTTCTTGGCGTATTCATCCATACGTCCACTCCGCTGACGAGTTTCAGGGCCAGGTCCATGTCATAGTTGTTCAAATAAACTATCTTGATCCGTCCGGCCAGCCGTTTTATGCAACTGAAAATCCGCCTTATGACCGCTTTTCCGTCAATATCCCTCGGATGGGCCTTGCCAGCCAGGACGATCTGCAGCTTGCCCTGCCCGATGCGGGCCAGCCGTTCGATGTCCCTGAATATCAGGTCCGCCCGTTTATATGCAGTGGCCCTCCTGGCAAATCCTATCGTCAGCAGGTCGTAGCTGAGCCCTGCCCCTGTCAGACGGTTAACATAATCAAGCAGCGCGCGCTTCGAAGCCATATGGGCCGCCCAGAGCTCCTCTTCCGGCACGCGCCCGATCCTCACGAAAAGCTCTGGTTCATTTGCCCAGCCCGGCAGGTATTTGTCGAAAATCGCCCTCATATGCTCGCCCGTCCAGGTGAATGAATGGACGCCGTTTGTGATCGAAGAAAACTCGTACCCGGGGAACATCCGCATGGAGACTTCCTTGTGCTTCTTCGCCACTCCGTTTACGTATTCCGTGAGGTTCAGGGCCAGGTGCGTCATATTGAGCTTTTCCGGGCCGGCCCATTTCTTGAGTATTCGTGCAGGTATCATCTCGCCCAGGACTTCCCGGAAGACCTCGTAGGAGAAGACGTCATGGCCGGCCTGCTCCGGCGTGTGGGTTGTAAACACGCAGAGGTCCTTCACGCGTTCCACGTCCCAGACGAGGTCCTCGTCCCAGACCGCCTCTATGTCCTTTTTGTATTCAACAAGCAGTTCCAGGGTGAGGAAACTCGCGTGGCCTTCGTTCATGTGATATTTTTTTATCTCGAATCCGAGTTTCCTCAGCATCCTTACCCCGCCGATGCCCAGAACGGCTTCCTGCATCAGCCTGTATCTCACGTCCCCGCCGTAGAGGTATGAGGTCAGCTCCCTGTCCTCGGGATCGTTTTCGGGCAGGTCCGTATCGAGAAACAGGATCGGCACCTTGCCGCCCGTGATGCTTCGCTGAACGTAAAACCAGCTGCGGACCGCAACCGGCCTGCCCCGAAGGTCCACGAATATCTTTTCCGGCAGGGGCTTCATGAAGAGCTCCGGCTGCCAGACGGCCGGCTTCTCCGTCTGGTTGCCTTCGGAGTCAAGTTCCTGGTCGAAATAGCCTTTTTTGCTTAAAAGCGTTACGGCAAGAAGCGGTATCTTCAGATCGGCCGCCGAACGTATGGTGTCCCCCGCCAGCACGCCAAGGCCGCCGCTATAGGTGTGCATATCGTTGAGCAAACCTATTTCCATTGAGAAATAGGCTATTTTGGGCTCCTTAAGGAACTCCTCCAGGGAGGTCAAAGGCTCCATGTCCCTTAAATTTTAAGATAATGGCGGGACATATACAAGATAAAAAAGGACAAGCGGCACCCCGGAGAGGCGGATGTGTTAAAATAGGGTAAACTCGGAAGAGAGGTTCGCAAAAAACAAGAGCATGTTCAACATGAAGGCCGTAGAACCCCGCCAGTTGGGGCCGGATTCCAAATTCAAGTTCCTCTGCCATAAGGGGATCTCCTGCTTTACCCACTGCTGCTCGAACGTGGACATCATGCTTACCCCTTATGACGTGCTGAGGCTTAAGAGGCGCCTTGGCATAAGCTCCGGCGAATTCCTTGAAAAATACACCGTCGTGCGGGTGGACAAGCAGTCCACCCATCCCTACGCCTATCTCAAAATGAAGGACGAGACCGAACGCAAGTGCCCGTTCGTTGTGGTCCCCGACGGCTGCACAGTCTATACGGACCGGCCCGTGAGCTGCCGCTACTATCCCGTCGGTCAGGGCACTTTGAAAAAGAGCGGCGAGGACGGAAATATCTTTCACGAGGAGTTCTACTTCTTCGTCAAAGAAAAGCACTGCATGGGATACAAGGAAAAAAACGAGTGGACCATAGACTCCTGGAAAGACGACCAGGAGATCACGCTCTACGACGGGATGAACCGCGAATGGAAGCAGCTCCTCATGCGGAGGAACCTGCCAGGGCAGCCGGGGCTTGACGACAAGAAAAAGATGCTTTTTTTCATGTCTAGCTACGACCTTGACAAGTTCAGGGGGTTCGTGTTCGGCAGCCGTTTTCTGGAGGTATTCGATATCCCGGAGGCGGAGATCGAGGAGATAAAGACCTCTGAAGAGGCGCTCATGAAGCTGGGGTTCAAGCACCTGAAATTCATTCTCGGGCTGGAACAGACGCTCAAGGTGAAGGAATCGGTGCTAAAGGCAAGGGAAGCAGATCGGAA
>JAKAGP010000111.1 GCA_021825785.1 Nitrospirota bacterium | reverse complement strand
GGGAAGACGTCTCGGCAAACAGGGGCTCCAGAGCCTCGGTCCTGCAGCCAAGCATGATCATGTCGCCGGTGGAGCCGTGCATGTTGGTAAGACCGCTGCCGTATTTGTCCCACAGGTCCATTATCTCCCTCAGCCTCTCGGTCTTGTAATACATACCGCTGGGCTGGTTGATCCTGAAGGTGTGGAAATGGGCAACGCCGGGAAACTCTTCCGGTATAGAGGAATACCTACCTATGACGCCGCCGCCATAACCAAGCACGCCCACTATGCCGCCGTGCTTCCAGTAGCCGCGCTTGTCCTTGTAGGACTTTTCAACCTGGCCAAGCTCGTCATTGGCCATCTCGTTCTTAGCTGCCGCCCTCTTCATCTCCTTAACAAAGCTGGGCCATGGGCCCTTCTCAAGCTCGTCAAGAAGGGGCGTCTCATACTTCTTCATATAGTCCTCCTTCTTATGGTTTTTTTCGCGTAAGAGAAGTGTCCTAAAGGGTAATATAACGCGTTCTTTATTATCAAATAAAAAAATTTAATCAAAAAATCATTAATACTTATGTTTTTAGAGGATACCACATGGAGATTTTTTTTGACCGGCTATTTTATTGATGATATTGTTTGGTTATGAAGGCCATATGGAAGGGCAGCATCAATTTTGCCCTTGTCAGCATCCGGGTAAAACTGTACGCCGCCACACAGAGGAAGGAGCTGTCCTTCAAGCTGCTCCACAAGGCCGACAACGCCCCCATAGAATACCGGCGGCACTGCCCGCAGGACAACAAAGACCTGTCCTGGGATGAGATAGTCCGCGGATATGAGTACAGGAAGCGGAAGTTTGTGGTCATCACGGGGGATGAGTTCAAGGCCCTTCCGCAGTTTGCCTCAAAATCCATAAACATCGAGGGGTTTGTGGGGGCGGGCGAGATACCTTCCATATACTTTGACAAGGTCTATTACATGGAGCCGGACGAGGGAAGCGAGCGGCCTTACGGGCTGCTCAGGGAGGCCATAAGAGAAACCGGCAAGACCGCCATGGCCAGGGTGGCACTGAAGGAAAAGGAGCATCTGGCGGCGCTTGGCGTCCACGGGGACGTCCTGCTGCTCCAAACGCTTCTTTACCAGGAGGAGGTGGCAGACCCGAAGGAACTCAGCATCCCTGAAGTGAAGCCCAACAAAGACGAGCTTTCGCTGGCAAAAGAGCTTATCAACAGGTTCGCGGTGAAATTCGACCCTTCCAGGTACAAAGACACCTACCGCGAGGCGCTGATGAACGTCATAAACGCAAAGATAGAAGGCAGGGAGATAAAATTGGCGCCCGCGGCGCCCCCCGGTCCCAAGGTGGTGAGCCTGATGGAGGCCCTCCGCAAGAGCCTCGAAAAACCGCCCCGCGGTGAGGCCGGGCTTAAAGCGAAAGAACAAAAAGGCGAAAAAAGCAAAAAAGGCGAAAAAAACGAAAAAAACGGACTCAGGCGCGGGGGCCGGAAGACCCATGGGAACGGCCGCGCCCTTGCCCATTCCAAAGGAGGCGCTTAAACACCATGAGCAGAGTCTATCTTCTTGCGAACGTCATCCCCGGAAAAGAGCAGACCATCCGTGATACGCTGAGGGGCATCGGAGGCGTCAAGGAGGCGGACGTCGTCACTGGGCAATACGATATCATCGCCGCCCTGGAGGCCAAGGACACCAACGATATATTCAACAAAATATTAAAAAGGGTCAGGAAGGTAAGAGGACTCACCAGAACGGAGACCTTCGTGGCCGTGGAATAGGATTTTATTTTTTCAGACGCCGGGAGGCCCCGTCTTCGCACATAAGCCCCCTGAGTTTCAGTTATAATTACTAAGACGGTTAGAAGTATTGCGGCACAGCTTGTTTTTTTAAAAACCCTTTGAGCAGGAAGAAAGACAGGAAAAATTACAAGGCTGAGAGGCAGGGCGGCGAGATGCGCGTCCTGTCCGCCCGCGGAGACGCGCAAAGGGCAGAGCGGCTGCGGGAGGTCCTGGCGGAGTTGATCGAAGTAAACAAAAGCACACCTGTTATAGTGGAGGGGAAAAAAGACGCCCTGGCCTTGAGGTCCCTGGGCCTCGATGGTGAGATAATAACGCTGCACAGGGGGCAAAACCTTTACGAGTTCTCCGAAGAGATAATTGAAAGTTACGGGACGGCCGTTCTCCTGTTGGACTGGGACCAGAGAGGGGACCAGATGACAAAAGCCCTGGAGGAAAGCCTTGAGGGGCATTTCGAGGAATTCCACGGCTTCCGCGAGATAATCAGGGCAATGTGCCAGAAGGACATCAAGGACATAGAATCCATACCCACGCTCCTGAGGAGGCTCGAAGGTTTTTTTGCGGGACCAGTTACCCCATCTGCCGAATAAGACCCGCCTGGGCAGGAGCGCCGAGCAGCAGGCGGTAAACTACCTGGGAAAACAGGGCTATAAGATAGTCTGCCGCAATTTCCGCATCAGGCGGGCGGAAATCGACATAATAGCCATGCACGAGGGGTGGCTTGTGTTCGTAGAGGTAAAGGCCAGGAGCTCAGGACTTTTCGGGGGGCCCGCCGAGGCCGTGGACCCTAGGAAGCAGGACAGGATAGTAAAGGCGGCCAGGGGGTACATGGCGCTAAAAAAAACCGAGCTGCCGGCGCGCTTTGACGTTATAACCATCGGCCCCGCCGGGCTGGAGCACATAAAGGATGCTTTTGAATCCCTTGACAACTATTAAAAATAACCATTAAATTATTAGCAGTGTCAAAAGACAGGACCATATTCGAGCTCCAGGCGGAAATCTGCAAGACCATAGCAAGCCCAAAGCGGCTTGAGATAATGAACGCCCTTAAAAGCGGCGAAAAGAGCGTGACGGAGCTGGTCGAGATACTGGGAGTTCCAAAGGCCAACGTCTCCCAGCACCTGGCGATGATGCGCCACAAGGGAATACTGAAGACCAGGCGCGACGGGGTGAACATTTACTACAGCATATCCAACCTGAAGGTAATAGAGGCCTGCAACCTGATGAGAGAGGTCATGGCCGATATGCTCAACGAAAGAAAAAAGATAGCAAAACTCATAGAGCTTTAGTGAGAAAAAACCCGCCTTCCCGATGAAAAGACTTCTTCTTAAAAAAACCCTGGAATCTCTGCAGGAAGAGGCATTCGATGAAAAGCACAGCCTGAGGAGATCCATAGGGCCAGTAAACCTGGTGCTCCTGGGTATAGGCGTGATAATCGGGGCGGGAATATTCGTCCTTACAGGTCAGGCGGCCGCCCAGAACGCCGGTCCCGGCATAGTCCTTTCCTTCCTTCTTGCTGCAATAGCCTGCGGATTCTCAGGTCTCTGTTATGCGGAGTTCTCCTCGATGATACCCATCGCGGGCAGCGCTTATACATACGCTTATGCCACCCTTGGGCAGTTCCTGGCCTGGATAATCGGCTGGGACCTCATCCTGGAATACACTCTGGGTGCAACTACCGTCTCCATAGGCTGGTCCGGTTACTTCATAAGCTTCGTCAAGGGGCTTGGCATTAATTTCCCTGCCGCGCTCTCAGGTCCGCCCCTTGGTTTTGATCCGGTCCTGCACAAGTGGTTTTTAACCGGGGCGCTGTTCAACCTGCCGGCAGTGGCGCTTGTGGCCTTCATAACTGTGATCCTGGTGCTGGGCATCAGGGAGTCCGCCGCCCTGAACGCGGCGGTCGTATTCATCAAGGTGGCCATTCTTTTTGCCTTCATAGGGCTAGGGATCCACTTCATAAAACCGGCGCTCTGGCACCCGTTCATACCCAAAAACAGCGGGCAGTTCGGTATTTTCGGCGTTAGCGGGGTGCTGCGCGGGGCGGGCGTAATATTTTTTGCCTACATAGGGTTTGACGCGGTCTCCACGCTGGCGCAGGAGGCCAAAAACCCGAAAAGGGACATGCCCATTGGCATACTGGGCAGCCTTTTTATCTGCACGGTGCTCTATGTGGTGGTCTCGCTGGTTCTGACAGGGGTTGTTCACTACACCAAGCTGAATGTGCCCGCGCCCTTTGCGGTGGCGCTGGACGCGATGAAACTATACTGGTTCTCCCCTCTTTTGAAGGTGGGGGCGATAGCCGGATTGACCTCAACCGTCCTGGTCCTTCTGCTTGGGCAGTCCAGGATATTTTTCACGATGGCAAAAGACAGGCTCCTTCCACACTGGGCCTCGAAGGTGCATCCAAGGTTCAGGACGCCTTATATAAACACGATAATTACTGGAGTGGTCACGGCGGCGGCATCCGCCATTCTGCCGCTTGGGATAGTGGGCGAGATGGTGAGCATCGGCACCCTGCTTGCCTTTGCCATAGTCTGCGCCGGAGTGCTGGTATTAAGGCGTACCCATCCGGAGGCAAAAAGGGTTTTCAAGGCGCCGGGTGGCACGGCTACCCCGGTTCTGGGCATCATCTCCTGTTTTTACCTTATGGCCGGGCTGCCGGCCGCCACCTGGATGAGGCTGGTAATATGGCTGGTGGCGGGGCTTTTCATCTACTTTGCCTATGGCAGAAGACACGCCAGCGTACACCTGGCAACAAGGGCTTCCATCAAGGGCAAAATCATTCCCGCTGAAACAGAACCTTTAAAATAAGAGCAAAACCTTATTTGACGGGGCTTGCGGCATCTTTTATATTATTAATAGTGCATAAAAATTTTAATTTTTAATTTTTTTCTCAAGCGGAGGATCAGACTCAAAATGCCAATATACGAATATGCGTGCGAAAAATGTAACAAGCGGTTGGAGGTGTTCCAGAAATTCAGCGACCCGCTTCTTACCGAATGTCCAGATTGCAAGGGCAAGTTAAAAAAGCTGGTCTCTAACACCTCTTTTGTACTTAAAGGCACCGGCTGGTACGTTACGGATTTCGCCGGCAAAAAAAACCCCGGCAGTTCAGCCGGCAAGGCGCACAAAAAAAGCGGAGACAAGGATAAGGCGGTTGAAAAGACGGAAAAATCCACTGAAGCCAAGACGGAGAGCAAGGCCGCCCCGGCCACTAACAGTTCACCTAATAACCCGTAGCAAACCGCAGCAAAAGCAAAATAAAACAAAGAGCATAAAAGCTTGTTAACCAAAAACCCGCACGTTCATATGCCGTTTGGAAGGCTTTTGGAGTTCGCACCGCTCTGCCGGGAAAACGGTTTTGACCTGGAGCTCTATATACAGGCCTGCGACATGGATCTTTTGGCCCCTGAAAGTGCATCCGATCAAAAGAAAATGCGGCTGGAAGAGACATTAAAACTCCTTGACTATGGGCCTGAACTGAGCGTCCATGCACCTTTTATGGACCTGTCTCCGGGTGCGGTAGACGAAAAAATACGCGCGGTGACCATCGACCGGTTTGGAAAGACCCTGGACTTGGCCGGCGCGCTGGGCGCCGGAACCATAGTATTTCATTCCGGGTACGAGAAATGGAAATATTCGCTCCGGGTGGACCTCTGGCTTGAAAGATCCGTGCTTACCTGGGAGTCCCTGCTAAAGCGGGCGCAAAAGGCGGGCATAAGGATAGCGGTCGAAAACATATTCGAGGACAGCCCGGAAAACCTGGAGGCGCTTTTTGGCGTGCTTGGCTGCGAAAGTTTCGGCCTCTGTTTCGATACGGGGCATTTCAATCTTTTCTCAAAATCCCTGGCGCTGGAGGACTGGCTTTTGCCGCTTAAAAAATACATCATCGAGCTCCACCTGCACGACAACGACGGCTCCGCGGACGCTCACCGCCCGATAGGAGAAGGCACCTTCCCCTTTGACCGTCTGTTTAAAGAGTTAAGGGGCAGGGAAGAAATCGTGTTTACGGTGGAGGCCCACAACAAGGAGGACGTCTTTAAAAGCCTTGCGCGGCTGAAAGAGTTTTAGGCCGGATCTCTAAAAACTCAGAGCACCTTGCACTGGTTCCTCATTGCAAACCCGCGCAGTTTTGGCAGCTCTCCCGCCCCCCCAGGGCCGCCGGCCCGTATCAGATCCGATTTATAAAGGGCCATCACCTTATGCGTCTGTCCCATCGTGCCAGGAAGAAGCAGGCCCTTTATCCGGAGGATGTCCTGCTGTCCAAGGCCTTCGAGTATATCTTCCATCCCCAGTGAAACCAAATACGTGCCCTGCGGGCAAAAGCCCGCGCACCTGAAACCTTCGCGCTCTCCCCACCTTGCCAGGGCTGAAAAATTCACGTGCGCCGTTATGTCCATGCGGCCAGGCTCTTTGTACGGGTCCTCGCTCACCCTGTGCCCCTTGTAACAAAGGAGGGTCCCACGGTCCCGCTCCGGGCCGTAATAGTCCCAGGCAGGATACCCGTAGTCTATTACAAGCAGGAAGGAGCCTCCCTTAAAGGCCTCTCCGGCTTCCCGGAGCCATCCCCTGACATCCAGGTTCACCTCCGTCCGGTAAAAACCCGCAGGTAGCCTTCCGCCGGGGACGAACTCCCGTATGTATTCTTCGATCTCGGGGATTGAGGGCGGAGCAAGCGTTTCATAAAAGAGACCTTTTCCCGCGTCAAAGCCGGCATAAACCTCCATAAGTTCGTCCCCCCGCATCTGCACCAGATGGACGGGGAAGGCG
>JAKAGP010000110.1 GCA_021825785.1 Nitrospirota bacterium | reverse complement strand
CCCGGTGCATGGGGGTAAGGACCTGGATGTCGTCCACAGGCTTAAAGCCGAATTTCCTGGGGATTTTCTCCTTGCATAGCTCGATGATCTTCAGCAGGGCCTGTTCGGGCTCCTCCGTCTGGAAAAAATAGAAATCCTGGATGGAGGCGCCGGTTTTATCCGTCACCGGCATATGGCCGTTATTGACACGGTGGGCGTTGACGACGATCAGGCTCTCTTTGGCCTGCCTGAATATTTCGTTCAGCCTCACAGTGGGGATACGCCCCGAGTCTATGATGTCCTTCAGGATATTGCCGGCTCCTACAGAGGGCAGTTGGTCGACATCGCCCACGAGAACAAGCGTGGCGTCCCGCGGAACCGCCTTCAGGAACTGGTACATGAGGACCGTGTCCATCATGGAAACCTCGTCTATGACGACAAGGTCGGCCCCAAGCGGGTTGTTTTCATCCTTCTTGAATCTTCCCTCCTTGGGACTGAACTCAAGCAGGCGGTGGACTGTCTTGGCCTCATGCCCGGTGGCCTCGGACATTCTCTTTGCCGCCCTGCCGGTGGGCGCGGCAAGGAGCACTCTCTGTCCCAGTCTTCGGTATATCCGGATGATCGAATTGATTATCGTGGTCTTGCCGGTCCCTGGGCCGCCCGTGACCACCATGACTTTCTTGTCTATGGCCTCCAGGATCGCCTGTTTCTGGTTTTCCGCGAGGTTTATCTTTAGCTCCTTCTGGACCCATTCGAGGGCCTTGTCCTTATCGAAGGCCCTGAGCTGCTTTGGAAACTGCATGAGGCCCTTTAGCCGGGCGGCCACACCGGTCTCGCAGACGTGGAATTTTGCGAGATAGACGGCCTTGTTATTCTCCGTAAACTCCCCGGCGTTCAGGTCCTCGATGATTATCTTCCGGTCTTCTGCTATGCTGCCAAAAGCCTTGACGATTACGTCCCGTTCGAGGCCCAGGACCTTCTTGCATTCCTCAATCAGGGACTCGTAGGGGTAATAGACGTGGCCCTCGTCGGAGAGCTGATGGAGGACATAGAGAATGCCTGCCTCGGCCCTGATCTGGGAGTCCTTGGCTATGCCCAGTTGTTCGGCGATCTTGTCCGCGGTAATAAAGCCGATGCCGAAAATGTCCGTGGCGAGCCGGTAAGGATTTTCCTGGACGATATTTATGGATTCCTTGGCATACTGCTTGTAAATCTTGGCCGCATAGGCGGGGCTCACGCCGTGGCCCTGGAGGAAGACCATGACGTCCCGTATTTCCTTCTGGTCATCCCACGCCTTTTTGATCATCTCGATTCTCTTTTCGCCTATGCCGTCAACTTCGCTTAGCCTAGCGGTTTCGCCCTCGATGACGTTCAGGGTCTCAAGGCCGAATTTAGTAACAAGCCTTCTGGCCATGACGGGTCCGATGCCCTTGATCAATCCCGATCCAAGGTATTTCTCTATGCCTTTGACTGTAGCGGGGACCACGGATTCATAGGAGGCGACCTCGAACTGCTCGCCGAACTTGGGGTGGTTCTTCCACTGTCCCTTAAGCTTCAGGACCTCGCCGGCGCTGACCGAAAGGAGGTTGCCGACAACGGTAACCAGGTCATGTCGGCCTCCGGCCTTCATTTTTGCAATAGTGTAGCCGTTTTCCTCGTTGTAGAAGGTGATTCTTTCGATCTGTCCTTTGATCTCGGTGAACATATTTATTTTCCAGCCCCCTTATTTTATACTAGCCGCTGTCATGAGTAATTTCGATCTGAATAAATGCCTCGTCGCCTTTAGACAAACTTTAAAGGAGAAATCGAATCCTGAAAGAGCCGAAAAAGAAAAGTCCTATCTTAAAAGCCCCTACAAGTTCTTTGGCGTGCCCGTTCCGTTCATTGAAAAGATGGCCAGGGATTTTAAGAGGGAAAACAAAGGAATAGATAAAAAATCTTTGTTCGGGCTTGTTGAAAGGCTTTGGAATTCCGAATATCACCAGGAAAAGACCCTTGCCATAAAACTTCTTCAGCAGTTTAACAAACATCTCGATTATGAATCCATGCCTATGCTAGAGCGCATGCTGTCGGATTCCACGGGCTGGGACCACGTGGACGGGATTGCTAGCCATCTTGTGGAAACCGTCCTAAGAAAAGACCGGAAGGCTTACGGCTATCTTAAAAAATGGAGCAAGTCTGAAAATTTCTGGATGCGCAGAGCTTCTTTAATATCGCAGATTCTTCTTTTCAGGGAGGGCAAGGGCGACAAGGAACTCTTCTTCGGCTTCGCGGAAAAAATGATTGACGAGAAGGAATTCTTCATAAGAAAGGCCATAGGCTGGGCGTTGAGGGACATGTCCAAAGCGGACCCAGATGCAGTCTTTGGTTTCCTTGTAAAGTTTAAAGACAGGGCATCAGGCCTTACACTAAGGGAAGGCTCAAAGCGGCTGCATGAAAGCAAAAGAAAGATATTGTTAGGAAAACCGTCAAACTAAACGGTCCCAGGAACAGATTGAAAAACTTTTTTCGTTTGTTCGTTTTCTGATAATGCCGTTTGTTGCCGAAGGGCTTGTTAGTTTGTTCAGTTTGGTAGTTTGTTGCTCCGTTAAATCAATTCCTTCCATGCTCTTCCGGCGGCTTTAAATGCCGGAAACTTCTGTATAGCAAAAGATCATAGACTATCTTAAGGCCGCCGGAGATAAAAAACGGCATATTCAACAGGGCGGGCGTTGCAAGCATGGGGGCTGAAAGCGCCGGGGAAAGCGATGCGCCCGTTGTCCTTGCGATCCCTGTTACGCCCGCGGTCGCGGAACGTTCGTCCGGGCTGATGACGGCCATCGTATAAGACTGGCGGGTAGGCACATCCATCTGGGAGATACTGAAGCGCAAAAGGAGCACGGTGACGGCAAGCGGCAGGTTCGGCATAAGGGGGACCAGTATCAGCAGGAGGTTCGAAGGTATATGCGTGAAGACCATCGTCCTGATCAGGCCTATTCGGGAAGCTATCCACGAGGCGGACAGGGCGGAAAGCCCCGCCAGGACATTTGCGCCCATAAAAATAGCGCCGAGCGCCGCGGGCCGCACATTAAAACGCGCGTGAAACCAGTAAGCCATGATGCTCTGTAATACAAAACCGCCGGCAAAGGCGTCCAGCGAGAACAGGGCGGACAACCTGAGGACGATCCCCTTTGAGCGGTGCAGTCCAAAAAACCGGCCTGGTCCTGGCGAGGATGTCGAACCGCCCGGGGGATGTTTTGCCTCTACGGCGTCTGAAAGCCTTGTGAACAGGTAACCGAGCGCAAGCCCCGTTGCGGCATACAGGATAATAAGAGCGCGATAGCTTCTGACAGGTCCCATTCCCAATCCTTGCAGGGCTTGCGCCGTAACACCCCCGAACAGGGCGCCAAGCGCCGTAGAGAAAGAGCCGGTCAGGTTGTACCAGGAAAATACACGGGTCCGGTTCTCGCCCGGAATGATGTGAGACAGGGCGGCAAGCTCTATGGGCAGGAAGGGGCCAACCTCATAACCGCTCGGGCTGATAACACCTATCGTGGCGGCAATGAGCAAAAGCGCGAAGTTGCTGGTTGCAGCAAAGAGACCGCCTGCAAAGACCATCAGAAATGCCCCGGTTACAAGCATGCGCCTTCGGCCCACGCGGTCGGCCGAGGTGGTTATCCAAAGGGAGATTATCGTATCTCCCAGCAAGGTGAGGGTAAACAGAAGCCCGATCCGTGGCTTGCTCAGGCCGGCTCCGGCCAGGAAGATCATCAGTATTACGGACAGAAAGCCGTAAGCGAACAGACGGATGCTCCGCGTTGCAAAGAGGAGGCGGCCGTCATGATCCAGGGCAAGTTTTCCGTAGGCAATGTCCAAACGCGGAGACATGATTTTTATCTGAAAGCGCCTTCCGTCCTGCCCTGTTTTATCATTTCCTCGCAATAGGCATACAGCGCGTCATATACGATCCATTCAGCCCTGTTGATTTCATGGTCATCCTTCAAGCCAAGATGCCGGAATCCTTCGGCAATGGCCTTGAGCCCCGGGCCTTCGGGCTGGCTATATAAGGTATTGTCCGTATCGGCCCCGTTTACTATTCTTCCAAGAAGATTAAGGGCCGCGTTGCCGGTAAGCCCATATTTTTTGACAACGGCCTCAAAAGAACATTCTTTGCCGTGGTGCCCCAGTTCGGCTCCCGGCACGTCAAAGGGCGTTGCGCCCAGCCGAAGCGCCTCCCCATTAACCTTTTCAGCGGGGACGAAGATGAATTCGGCCTCTTGATCAATAAATCTCCTGATCAGCCATGGGCAGGCAACCCGGTCCACCTTGACCCTCTCGCGAGTGATCCATTTCATCCCATTTCCTCCTTTATAACGTGCTGTCCGGCAATGATTCTAATATTAGGTTAACAGCGAATAAAACTGGGGGCAATCTCCGGGGCAGGTGATATGATTTAGAAAAGCGCCCCCTGAGAGCAGGTCAATCGTGACATTCCCTGAGGGATTAAGGAAAGGAGAGCGTCATGCAATATCTGGTTCAAATGAGACTGAGCAGTTCGGCCCGTCCGATGACTTCGGAAGAAGGGGTCGCCTTTGTCGAGCAGTTTATTTTCCCCACGCTGGAGCTATGCAAGAAACTGCAGCAGGAGAAAAAGATCGCAGCCGGCGGCCCCGTAAGTGGGGCAGTTGCCCTTGCGCTCATCGTGAATGCCGAATCGGCGAAGGAACTGGACGACCTGATTACAAGCCTGCCCGTATGGCCGCGAATGGAAACCGAGGTGACTCCGCTTACCACCTTCGATGCCCGCAGACAGTCGCTTGCCCATCGGCTAGAGGCGCTCAAGGCGCATACGCGCGAGATGTCATCGGCGGGCGCAGGCCGATGAACCCGCGGGCCGCCTTCGGACTGAGCATCCTGATGAGCCTGCTTAGCTCCATCGTGGTTGCCGTGCTCTTTGTTTGGCCCCAACTTCGAATCATTGATGTCAGACAGGCGCTGATCTGGCTGGTGGCGCCGCACATGTTTCTCCGTTTTATCGGCCTCAGCTTTCTTGTGCCTGGAGTTGTGTCTGCGTCGCTGCCGAAGGCATGGGCGGTGCCCGCCGGGTACGGTGATCTCGTCGCGGGGATTCTTGCCATTATTGTCACAACTGCGCTTGCGCATGCAGCCACCTGGGCCATTGCCGCAGTATGGATTTTCAATATTTGGGGAGCGGCAGACCTGCTGTTTGCGTTCTACAAAGGGGCACGTGTCCGCCTGGAGCCGGGATCTCTAGGCGCAGGGTTCTACATCGTAACGGCGATTGTGCCGCCCCTGCTTGTTTCTCATGCTTTCATCTTCACTCTACTGATGCGGGCCGGGTCCTGAGAGAGGCTGATGCGGTTTTAAACAAAGTTAAAAAGGTTAAATCCATTGAAAGTAACGGGGAATTCCATATCCGAGGAAAAACGCGTAGCCTATAATTTCAGGCGGTTACGCAAGCAAAAAAATTGGACCCAGAAGGAGACCGCCGAAAAAGGCGACGTCAGCCGTACTTATATCACGCGCATAGAGATAGCGGATGTGGGACTTGGATCAAGCAGGCTGAAGAAATGGGCTGGAATCTTCGGCGTGGACATCAGCGAGTTCTTCAAATCCATCTCTGGCGAAGGGAAGGAAGACGGCGCCGATAAAGGCAAATCGGAACCTGAAAAAGGGATCCCTGAACTCGATCTGATGAAAGCTGTAATAGAAGCAGTAGAGGAGATTTTTCAAAAAAAACGGCTACGCCTGCCTCCAATGCCTCCCAAAGAGAAGACCGATCTCATTATGCATATGTATAGAAAAATATCCGGTGGCCGAAGTTGACAACTATAGTAAAATGGCCAAGCGCAAAGATGACCGCTCGGCCGAAGCGGATAAAGGGATAAACAGGGCTGCCCTCATTCCAAGCCCTCCGGGAAGACGATTATCAAAACACGATCTGGCAGGGAATCCCCTGATTTTCAAATCCCGTCTTCAGTTCGTCTGCCTTTTGGCGGAAGAAGCTGTCTTCCATGGCCCATTCCAGCCCATATTTCTTATACGCCCAGTCCGCATAGTGGTAGTTCAGCCGGTCAATGATTATCTGGTCAACTTTGCCCTTAAGCCCGCCTATGAGCCCCTCGGCTCCCGGCAGTATCGGCGCTATCATTGCTAAGGTCCTGATGCCCTCCGAATGGAGTTTTCCCAGTGCCTCAATCCTTTTGGCCGACGGCGGCGCGCCAGGCTCAAAAATCTTTCTTATCCTCTCGTCCGCAGTGGTTATGGTAAAGCCGACCTCGGCATCGCTTGCACTCATTATGATTTCAAGGTCCCTCAAGACGAGGGGAGATTTGGTCTGGATTGTAAACGGCCAGCCGGCATCCACAAGGATTTCAAGACATCGCCTCGTTATCAAATACTTCTTTTCTAAGGGCTGATATGCATCGCATACGCCGCTTATCCAAACCCTGCCCACTTTCTTTTTCTTCACCTCCATTTCCAGAAGCTCCGAAGCATTTACCTTGACATCGACAAACTTTCCCCATGGCTCCTTGTGGCCGGTAAAACGCTTCATGAACTTCGCGTAGCAATAGCTGCAGGCATGATGGCAGCCGACGTAAGGGTTCAGG
>JAKAGP010000109.1 GCA_021825785.1 Nitrospirota bacterium | reverse complement strand
GTTGTCCATCCGTCCGGTCTCCTCCTTTTATGGCCTCTTTGTCCCTGTACAGGTTTTTTAAAAGGTTCACGTCTCCTTTTTTGCCAGCCTCGGCTATCCTTTTTTCAATGCCGCGCAGGCGTATCTTCCTTACACATCCGGAAATGGTGCCGTCCGCCTCATCAGGCGAAAACCCCGGCTGTATGGACACCCTGGTCAAAAGGGTGACCTCCTCCTGGGAAAATTCGCTGGCAGCCGCACCGGTAAGATCCAGCGGGAAAAACCCTTCGGGACCGCTCCCTGCGGCAATTGCCCCCTCTGGCACGCCTGCCCCGGACACATCCGAATTACCGCCAAGCTTCAGTATAAGGGCCTTGACAAGCGGGTCCTCCATCTCATCCAGCGCCCCCGCTTCCTCTATTATCCGCGCCCTTTTTTCAGGGGCGTTCACAAAGACGCTCAAAAGCAATGTTTCCTCCGTGTGCCCGAACATCTTCCGGGCGCCAGAGGAAAGATCATTTCTTGCGCCGGAATGTCTCCCTCCGGCCACTGCCTGATTTCCTCCCTGACGTTCCATCTCCTGCCTTATGGCCTGCTCCCTTATCTTCCCAGCCTCCGCGAGTTCCCGTATGAATTCCTCCCGGACAATGGTATCCTGGACCCTGTGCAGAAGCCCCATCGCTTCCTTTATGATATCCACCCTCTGGCCTTTGGCCGTCTTCAATATGAACTGCACCGGCCCCAGTGAGGCCGCAAGCGCCTTTTTGAAAACCACTGGGCCTTTGCTCCTTAAAAGGCTGTCCGGGTCTTCGCCTGAAGGCATGATCGCGATCTTTACCCGGAAGTCCTGCTCAAGGGCCAGCGCAATGGCCCTTTTCGCCGCGCTGATGCCCGCCGCGTCGCCGTCAAAAACCAGGACAAGCCGGTTCGCGTACCTCTTGAGCTTCCTTAAATGGGCCGGGGTAAGAGCGGTCCCAAGCGGGGCCGCCACGTTCTCAAAACCATGCTGGTGGCACATGATCACATCCAGATACCCCTCGCAGAGGACAAGATATTCCTTTTTCCGTACGGCATCCCTGGCCAGGTCGAACCCGTAGAGGGTCTCGCCCTTTTTAAAAAGCGGGGAATCGGCGGTGTTAAGATATTTCGGCTGTTTCTGAGTTGCTTCGCCGCCCGCATTTTCCCTGGCATCTTTATGGATGGGGGCATCCATGATCCGCCCCCCAAAAGCTATCACCAGACCGTCAGCGGCAGCTATCGGGAATACGATCCTGTCCCTAAGCATGTCAAAGAGTTTTTTTTGCCCGCTTTGGCCCCTTCTGGCTACACCGGAAGAAAAGATAAGGTCCTCGCTGAAACCGAGCCTCATTAAATGGGCCAAGAGCTGCCCCCACCCGGAGGGAGCATAGCCCAGGGCGAACCTCTTTATGCTTTCCCCGGATACACCCCTTTTCTCAAGGTATTGCCTTGCCGGCCCGTTTTTACCCAAAGAGCCTCCTTCGAGGCCCTTTGCATAAAAATCCCTGGCCTCCTTCAAAACCGGGGCAAGCTGTCTCTTAAGACCCGCCGCGCCGCCTCCACCAGCCGGGGCGAAATCCGCCGCGTCCAGCCCCGCCTTTTCGGCCAGCAGCCTGACCGCTTCCGAAAACCCCATGGACTCGTATTTCATGACAAATCCCAGCGCATCGCCTCCCGCGCCGCATCCGAAACAGTGAAACATCTGTTTCTCCGGGCTTACCATAAAAGAAGGGGTTTTTTCGTTGTGAAAAGGACAGAGGGCCATATAGTTCCGCCCGGCACGCTTCAAGGTTATGTACCCGGACAGGACATCCACAATGTCGATCCTGGATTTAAGCCTTTCAATAACGTCGCGGGGCATCTATAAATTATAGTTGAACTTTAAAAAAATAAAAGGGGGCTGGCTCGTCTATGGAGACCACATAAAAAAGCGCCAGGATTTTTTTACTGGGTCCTGCTTACTCTTTTAAAACCGGAGCACTCGATTATTTCAAGGCCCCCGTCGGACGACCCTCTTGTTATCTCGTCGAACAGGAGGTTTACACCCAGGTTGTCGCTGGCTATGTGGCCAGCGATGACTACATTTATGTGGTTTTTTTCGGCTTCTTTGCGGTGCTCTTCGCTCAGGTGCATCGCAACGATAGTACCGATGCCGCTTGAGGCCATGCCCTGGAATATGTCCTTGGAGCCCTCGGTCCCGCCGGTCATGTCCACGTAGATCCGGCCCGCCTTTCTTTTTGGAAACCCTATGAGTATGTTGGGGCCGGAGCCGTTCATGAGTCCCTCTTTGTATTCCGGTACCGCCTTGAGCAGGTCCATGACGTCCGAAAGGACGGCCGGCTTTTTCTCCTCGAACAACCTCTCCAGATAGGTGCTTACCATATTGTCAGCCACCGTATGGAAACAGGCAAACGGTATGCCAAGCAGTCTTGCGGCATCGGAGGCGCGGGTGTGGTTTACCGGCATGAGCCTCCTTTGGACCTCCTTTGCCCGGCCATCCATGAGGTCTTCGGCGATGTTTATCGGAACTCCCGCCTTGTTCAGGATGTCCGACTGCATCCCCATGACCTGGTAAAGATTGGCGTAAGCCCTGCCCTCAGGATGATGGGCCACCACGGCATCCACCCGCCTTCCCCTGGCCTTAAGCGCGTCAACAAGAAGCAGCTCAGGAGTCTCGATATCTATGCCCACGATGACCGTTTGGACATCTTCTTCTCCCGTTCCGGAGAGTACCCTTGTGTCGGCATAGGGGTTCGAGAGGGACTCCATGTCAAAATACGCCCTGTCTTCTTCTTTCAGGGCATCGTATTCTTTTTTCCGGTTGGCAAGGGACAGGGAGACGGACTCTTTCCCCCGTGGGTCGTTTTCCATGCCTGCGGCGACAGCCTTCCCGTATATATCTCTCAGTTTCATTTTATTTCTTCCTTGTTGGCCGCTTCCTTTTCCGCTGATCCCCTTCCGGCCGCTTCGCTTCCCGATAACGCGGCCCTGACCTTTTCGCCCACCAGTTTGCCATCCGCCCCCTTTGCCTTGGGCATAAGTATGCGCATGACCTTGCCCATGTCCTGGGGGCCGCTTGCCCCGCTTTCGCTGATGGACTGGGCAATAAGGCGGTCAAGTTCCTCTGGGGCAAGCTCAGGTGGCAAATAGCCCTTCAGTATCTGGAGCTCGGCCTCCTCTTTTTGAGCGAGATCTTCCCGGCCCCCTTTCCGAAACTGCTCTATAGAATCCCTGCGCTGTTTGGAAAGGGTGGAGAGCACCGCTATGGCGTCGTCATCAGAAAGCGGGGCGCCCTTATCTATCTGCCTGTACTTTAGGGCAGACTTCACCCCTCTCAGGGTCTCAAGCGTGAGCTTGTCGGACGCCCTCATGGCCGCCTTCAAATCGCCGTCGATCTTCTCTGTCAGAGACACGGTTTTCCTTCCTGAAAAACAAGTATTCTAAAAAAACTTTTTATCTGGAAGGCCTTTGTTTTTTTGAGGCTTTTTTACGGGCCGCGATGGCCTTTTTCTTCTTTTTTACGCTAGGCTTGTCATAGAATTCGCGCTTCTTGACCTCTGAAATGATTCCTTCGCGGTCGCACTGCTTTTTGAACTTCTTGAGCGCGTTTTCAAGGGACTCCCCGTCGCCCACCCTTATGAAGGGCATGCCGTCATCAACTCCTTTCAACCCATTGAATGAAATATAATTTATCAGTTAACAATAAGTGCAGTCAAGCACAAAGAATCTCAAAAGCGCTTGAAATATCAAGCTATAAACCTTTTTTATAGGTTTTTTTATTGACAAGAAGCGGGGCACCTAGTATAGAGTTATATTTTATCCTTAAAAGGCAGGGGCGCATCTCCCGCCTGCGCGGTTTTTTGATCTGAAGGGAGATGCCTTGATCATCGGGTTTTTGTTTACCTTGTTTTTTAGCTTCCAGGCGGCCCGGCCGTTTGGAAAGACCGATAAATCCCTGGTTCGAAATGGAGGTGTGTCTGGATGAAACTTGGCGTATTTGTCAGCGATTATAAGCTTGCCGTCGAAACCCTGGACAGGATGAAAGGGGAAAACGTGGGCATCATCCTGGTGCAGAACGGAGTTTACCATGCGGTGCTCAAGGAGGGCGGCAAGGAGTCTGCCCTGCTTGATAAAACACCCAGGCTTTATGCCCTTTCCGAGGACCTGCAGACAAGAGGGCTTTCGCCTGATAAGGTGGACAAGAGGGTCAAGGTAGTGGATTACAGCGGACTGGTTGACGTCATTTTTAACGATTTTGAAAAAGTAGCCTGGCTCTAGGAGGACATAAAGATGGGAGTTCTGACGATGGGCGTTTTCCCCGGCCTTGTGGGCTCGGGGTGTTATGACTTTGCGTTAAGGTTGGCCAATGCGGCCGCAGACAAAGGACATGTTGTTAACATCTGGTTTTCTGGCAATGCCACCGTTTCCGTAAAGGCCCACCAGAAACACCTGAAGGACTATTCGACCGGCGAGAAGTACCTGGTTGAACTGATGGAAAAGGGAGTTGAGGTATGCACCTGCGAGGCTTGCACCGTGTCAAGGGGCATCCAAAAGACCGAGAGCATAGCGAAGATACAGTGGAACGCGATGCACTGGTACCTGTCCAAGGTTCACTGCGCCGACAGGGTCCTGCAAATAGGAGGTGAATAAATAATGGCGGACATCAAATGCGCATTCATAGTCCAGAGGCCGCAGTATAAGGGTGAGACTTCAAGGCTTGCCCTGACGCATGCCCTCTCTTACCAGACCGTGGAGGTGCTCCTTGAGGATGGGGACACGGTTACCCCTTCGCTCTGCTTTGTGGGCGAGGGTCTGCTGGGCATATCCAAGGGGCAAAATGCAATGGCCCCTTACGGCATTAACTCAAGCGAGCTGCACGCGAAAAACTGCCTCTTGGTCGACCTTGACGTATATGTATGCAAGGAAGACATGGAGAAATACGGCATAACGGAAGACCAGCTGCCGGATGCGGATGATATGGGGGCGGAAAAGAGGATGAATGTCGTTCCGTTTGCCCAGATAGAAAAAATAATGGAAGAGGCCAAGCACGTCCTTTTCTTTTAGCGCAAAAACAAAAAGTGAAAAAAGTGAAAATCCTCATAAAAACGAAAGGAGGAGATCTCTAACATGGGCGAACTAAGCAGCACTGCACCGACAGAAGTTCTGGATACGCTGGGAAGGGTGTGCCCCTATCCCCTGGTTCTGACAAAAAAGGCGATCGAGAAACTCAAGGGGGGCGACATTATAAAGGTCCTCTGCGATGCGCCCGCTTCCGCCGAAGACACGATACCCAGGTGGGCCCAGAAGCTTGGCTACGGGTTCGAGTCCAAGAAGCTGGAAGACAAAGGCTACTGGGAGCTTTACATACAGAAAAAGTAGAAAAGGCCCCGGCAGCAGGTGAAGCAAGAAAAAAAGAGAGGGGGAAAAGTTTCCCCCTCTCTTTTTAGTTTCGTTTTTTTCTCCCCTTACATCTCGGTAATGGTAATGGCCTGGGTAGGGCAAACGCCTATGCAGCTTTCGCAGAAGACGCACTCGGCACCCTGGTGCGGATCAGACTTCCCATCGGCCATCTTGAACACCTCATTGGGGCATATGCTTACACACTCTTCGCAACCCTCGCACTTCGCTGAATCAACGGACACGTTATACATATCACTCACCTCCTTGGATTTTTACTTTTTAAAAAAAGTTTAATTTTGAAACGATGATTTCCTGATATAAACCAGAGAAAGCACTGTCAATATATTATCTGTAAACGGGCCCTTTTTGCAAACATCTTAACCCTCAAAAGGAGGGCCGGGAACCGGAGGCAAGTCCCGGTTCCCGGCCGTCTTGAATGTATTAAAGACCCCGCATTACCTACGTATTGGGCTCTGAATGGCACTTCCAGCACGGCAGGTCCACGGCCATGTAGTTATGGCACCTGTCGCAGAACTGCTTTTTGCTGGAATGGCAGTTCCAGCAGGTGTCCCAGCTCATATTGTACTTTTCGCCAGTCGAGCTGACATACACGCAGCCTTTGCCGGCGAGGACCGTTTTCATCCAGCCCCGGAGCAGCCGCATGTGGTTGGCCCTCATGAACTCTCTGGACTCCACGCAGTGCTTCACCTTCATCTGGTTTATGACGGGCGTATCCAGCGACGGGTTTGGATGGGGATTGGCCTTGCCCACGCTATAGTAGATGGGAAACGTAATCAGGCCCAGGAAAATCGTCAGGCCCGCGATTATCTTGCCGCCGTTATACATTAGCCTCACCTCCCAGCTTTTCGCCTTCCGCCTGGGCCACCGCCCTGGCCTCCACGCTTATTTCCTCCTCCGCGGACGGAAGAGGCTCGCCCCTCAGGTCGGTCTCCCTCTTTTTCTCTCCCTTCATGACAAGGGCATTGGCCACCAGCTCGTGCACGCCTGCCACCGTGACCCCGGGAACCCAGTAATTCATCGAGGTTGTCAGGGACGCCCTGTCTATGGCGCAGATGTTGGCCAGCATGTTCACGTCATGCTTGTCATGCACGTACTTGACTGCGTTTGCCCTGGCCAATCCGCCCCTCAGGCGCAGTTCCATGTCCTCTCCGGCATTCAGGCCGGAGCCGCTGCCACAGCAGAACGTCTGCTCCAGAT
>JAKAGP010000108.1 GCA_021825785.1 Nitrospirota bacterium | reverse complement strand
GATCTATCACATGCAAACATTAGCATGTTGGAATATATATGTCAATATTTTTCTGTCTTCCTCCAAATCCAGCCGCTAATGCAGTTTTTCATAAATAATTGACATAAGTCTTGTCCTTCCGGCTTGTCCGGAATCTGTCTTTAAGAAGGATTCCCGACGCGCTTCACTTGCGGGAATGACACGGATTTATGCAAAGAACTTTTGAAACATCACACCTGGCTATATGTAAAGAAGCGTTGGAGACACTATTCTAGCGAGCATTATCATCCGCATTTGGAGGCGGATGTGGAGATGGCAGGGGCTGCCTGATGATTCGGGCCGGGAATTCCCGCATCCTTCCCGCTAAAAAATTTTCTCTTACTCCCCGGCCCCCCGCGGGATATCTATCCCGTAGGCTTTTATCTTCCTGTGAAGGTTGGAGCGTTCCACCCCAAGGATCTCCGCGGTCTTTGAGACGTTCCAGTGGTTTTCCGAGAGTTTTTTCGCCAGAAAATCGCGCTCGAAGGCGTCCTTTGCCTCTTTCAGCCCTTCAAAGCCAAAGTAATCCTCCGTATGCAGCTCGTGGTTCAGGAAAATAAGGTCTTTCTCCTCAATGCTTTCGGAAGCATTCATGATGACCAGCCGCTCCACCGTATTTTTCAGCTCTCTGACGTTGCCGGGCCACGGATATGCGGAGAGCCGCTTGACCGCCTCCGGAGATATCCGTTTGGGAGAGCGGCCGTACTCGACCGCCAGCGCCTTCAGAAAATGGTCTATAAGGGCCGGTATGTCCTCCCTGCGGTTCCTTAAAGGCGGCACCACTATGGGGATGACGTTGAGCCTGTAGTAGAGGTCCTCGCGGAAATTCCCGCTTTTAACCTCCCTGGCAAGGTCTTTGTTGGTTGCCGCGATGAGCTTTACATCCACCTTTATGTTTTTGGCCCCGCCCACATGCTGGAACTCCTGGGTTTCAATAGCCCGCAACACCTTGGCCTGCGTTGGGAGGCTCATATCGCCAACCTCATCCAGAAACAGGCTGCCGCCGTCCGCAAGCTCGAATTTGCCCTTTCTGCTTTCCTGCGCCCCCGTGAAAGAGCCTTTCTCGTGCCCGAAAAGCTCGCTTTCTATGAGCTCCTGGGGAATTGCGGCGCAGTTTACCTCCACAAACGGCAGGTCCTTCCTTGCGGAAAGCTCATGCAGCATCCTGGCCACAAGCTCCTTGCCCGCTCCGGATTCTCCGGTGATGAGGACCTTGCTGAAACCTCGGGCTGCAAGCTCGATCTGTTCTCTCAGGTTCCTGATGGCAGGAGAGTCCCCGATAATGTTCAGCTTGCCTTTTACCGACTCTTTTAAAAGACGGTTTTCCTTTTCAAGGCGGTACCTTTCAATCCCCTGGCGCACGGTAAGGATTATCCGCTCCATGGAAAGCGGCTTTTCCATGAAGTCATAGGCGCCCATTTTGGTCGCCTTCACGGCCAGTTCGGTGGTGCCGTGTCCGGTTATCATGATCACCGGGAGGTCCTCCTTCTGTGCCTTCAGGCGTTTCAAGGTCTCTAGGCCGTCAATACCGGGCAACCAGATATCAAGAAGTATAAGGTCGGGAGGCCGTTTTTTTACCGACTCCACAGCTTCTTCCCCGGAGGGGGTCATATCCACCTCATATCCCTCGTCGGAAAGTATGTCGGCCAGGCTCTGCCTTATGTTTTCCTCGTCATCCACTATGAGGACCCTGGGCATATCAGGAAACTCTCCTTTCAAAAAGCGGAAGCTCTATGACGAATGAACTCCCATGCGGGCTGTTTCTGTTTTCGCTTATGCGTATGTATCCGTTGTGTTCGGAGACGATCTTGTGGACTATCGCCAGACCAAGGCCCGTCCCGTGTTTCTTTGTGGAAAAATATGGCTGAAAAAGCTTCTCTCTGACCTCTGGAGGGATTCCCGGCCCGTTATCCGAGAGCTCCAGGAACAGCTTGTTGGCTTCGGAATCCGATGTAATTTTAACTGAAACGGTCCCGGCATCGCCCATGGCCTCCCTGGCGTTGTCTATTATGTTTACGAGCACGCGCCTGAACTGCTCCGGGTCCAGATCGACCGCCGGGAGCCCGGCAGGGGCATCGATCATGATAACGAAGTCCCGGTACACGCGGTAGAGGTTTTTTACTTCTTCCACCAGGCCTGGCAGATCGGTGCGTCTTTTCTTTATATCGGGCATCCTTCCAAGCCTAGAAAACTCATCCACCAGCGTGCGCAGGCTCTCGACCTCCGCTATTATCGTCTTTGTGGACCGCTCGAACACAACCGGGAAGTCCTTGTGTCCTTCCGTCCACTTCTTCATCATCCTTTCGGTGGAGAGTTTTATCGGGGTAAGCGGGTTTTTGATCTCATGCGCGATCCTTCTTGCCACTTCCTGCCAGGCAAGCACCCTCTGCGCCCTGACCATCTCGGTCAGATCGTCAAAAACGACCAGAAGCCCCAGCTGCCGCCCCTTGGCATCCCTCAGCCCGGATATAAATACCCTGAGAAGCGCCTTTTCCCCTTTTGGCCCCAGTCCAGCCCATATCTCCTGTTCCAGAAAATTTATCGTACGCACGTTAATGCCTTTGATCAGGGTCTTAAGCTCCACGGAATCGATGTGCGAAAGGACCGCCTCGTATTGTCTGCCGATCACCTCAGGCCCCCTTATGCCCAGTATCTCGCATGCCCTCGGATTTATTGTAAGCACCGCCCCCTCAGGAGAAAGCGATATGACACCGGAACGGATATTTTCCAGTATGCCTTCCATGCACAGCCTTCTTCTGTCGGACTCCAGGTAGGCGTTCTCAAGAGACTTCTTGCCTTCCTTGAGCTCCGCCACCATCCGGTTGAAGGACTCTATCAACAACCCCATCTCATCGGAACCCCTCGGCGGCACCCTCAAATCCAGGTTCCCGCGTGCAATCTCCCCGGTAGCCGCGGCCAGCTCGCTGACCGGGCCGGTGATCCCCCTGGCCAGCCGCAGCGATGCCAGCAGCGCGGTGAACATTATCGTAAGCGCGATAAAGCCAAGCACCAGGTAGAAATTGGTCCTGATGGGGGTGCGCCAACCTTCGAGTTTTATGAGGCTTGCGTTTGCCTGCTTTATGTTATCTATATAGGCGGTGAGCTTCCGCGGCAGATGCATGCTTGCCACAATCACACCACCGCCCCGGCGGCGCGGGACGATCCCCCTCACTATGTCCCCACTGGAAGTCGAAAGCACCTCCGCGCCCCTTTGGCCTTTAAAGGCTGCCTCCATCCCGGGGGTGGTGTCCGGCGGCAGGCTGCGCACATACTTTATCCGGTAGGGGCCGATGGCATTCGTGCTCCCCGTTTGAAGGGCGCGGGAAGCGGCATCCAGAGCCCCGTCCTTTTCCTGCTGGTAAATGGTGCGCGCCATTCCCAGGGAGGAGACAAGGGGGTCCCTGAACTGTGTGTTGAATATCTTGTCCATGTAATTGGCCGCAAGGCCGCTTGCCACCGCGTAGACCATTACAGTGGGGGTGATGCTCAGCAGCATGAACAGAAGCAGTATCTTTGCCCTGAACTTAAAACCGATGACCCTTCGTTTAACTCCCAGATAAAGCTCTATGAACCCCTTGCCCACCAAGTAGATAAGAGCGAGGAGGGCAAAGAGGTTCAGGTTGAAGAGGAGCAGGTAAAGCAGGGTCTCGGGGAACTCCCCGACCTTTAAAAATCTTATCTCGAAAGGCAGAAAGATTCCCAAAAGCACAAGGGCCGCCCCAAGCACATAGAGCGCCTTCAATTTAATGCCCTTTTTCATTTCATCCTAAGGCCTCTCTCCAAGGTTGATCATGGGCGAGTCCCGGTGCACCGAAAACTCCTTGTCCTTGATGAAAAAAAACATCTGGCCAAGCAGCGGGGGCAGGTTCCGCAACTTTGACTCCGCCGTGACCCTGACAAAATAGTTTCCCTTTGTCAGCTCCCTGAGGTTGGACAGCCTGACATTATTCAATGCCAGGGAATTTTTAATAAGATCGTCACAGCTGCCGTACCTTGTCTCCTCGGCCGGCCCTCTCCCTTTGGTGGTCATCATGTACTCGCCTCTCACGCTGTCGCAGCTTAAGTATCTCTCTATCCTTACCCCAAGGATGTACTCGTCAGGCCAGCTTGACCAATGCCTGAAGAGATCGACGTAGAAGACAAGGTCCTTCTGTATGCCGGCCCTGAGGTCTCTTATGAGCGGGGGGGCCATGACGAGCCTGGCAGAGACAAAGACATCGTCACCTTTTTTGGAAACAGAAAGGGAATTTATCTGCGTTGCCCGTGCATTAAGCGGCAGGAAAAGTACAATTGCAAGGGACAAAAGCAGGATCGCCTTTTTTAAAAAGCGCATTTTCGGATCTCTTTTATTAAAAGCCTTTCAAACAGGACAATTTTTTGATTATACCACGTAATTCATGGGATTTTTGATTTGCCCTGACTGCCGCCGCCCAGGTGGCCGCGGTTTCCGCTTGACTTGGGAAGGAGCCATGATCTATATCATAGCGGCCCGCCCGCATCATCATGTAATTTGTAACCATGAGTGAAGACAGGAAGGAAAAGATAACCGCAGAGGACATAAGGAGCGCCCTCACGCAGATGGGGGTATATGTGGACGTCACCGAAGACGACCTCATGAAGATATACGCGCTGGCGCTTGAACACGCAAAAAAGGAGGCCGGAAGAAAAATACTGGTCAAGGATATTATGACGAGGGAGGTCATAACGGTGGATGCCGGCGCAGCGATGCCCCAGATGTCCGCTCTCATGTATCAGCACAGGATCAGCGGTCTGCCGGTGGTGGATGCCGGCCGCAGGGTGATAGGCATCGTTACGGAGGCGGACCTCATCGCCAGGGTCTGTATAGAAAGGGGACATGCGTTCAAAAGGACCTTGAGGCATCTTTTCGGAGAGACAGTGCCGGTTCCAAGGACGCCTGAAGACACGGACGGCACGGCAAAGGACCTTATGAACCAAAAGGTAATAACCGTGCATCCGGACGACGAAATAGGCAAGGCTGCCGCCATCATGGACGAAAAAAGGATAAAGAGGCTGCCCGTTGTCCATGCGGACGGAACCCTGGCAGGCATAATTTCCAGGGCGGATATAGTGAGGACCCAGATATCCGGAGGGACAGGCTCAGCAACCGGGAGGCACGAATGACGAAGGCTTATTTTGCAAAGATGAAGGGCGGGGCGAAGAGCCCTCCCGGAGTGGGCCTGCCGGAGGTATTCTGGTCGCTTGTGGGCTCCGCCCTGGGGATAGGGATCTGCGGATATCTTTCCTCCCGGTACTTTGCCCCGCGGGACCTGACCCTGATAATCGGCTCCTTCGGCGCCTCCGCGGTGCTCGTTTATGCCGCAATAAAAAGCCCGCTGGCCCAACCCAGAAACCTGATCGGGGGGCATATAATAAGCGGCCTCGTAGGTGTTGCATGCTGGAAATTCTTTGGCCACGACGTGTGGCTTGCGGGGGCGTTTGCGGTTTCGTTTGCCATCACCGCCATGCTCATGACAAAAACGCTCCACCCGCCTGGCGGGGCAACGGCCCTGATAGCAGTTATCGGAGGAGCAAAGGTGCATAACCTTGGTTACCTGTACGCCTTTGTACCGGCAGGGCTTGGCGCCCTTGTCCTTCTGCTTGTGGCCCTCGTCGTAAACAACATGGCCTCCGGCAGGAGATACCCCGAATACTGGCTGTAAAAAAAACCAAAAATAAAGGACTTGAAATACACAAAAAAAATGCGAAACTTAGGTAAAGAAGTTTTTGTTTCGCTTTGATCTGTCTTTAGCCTGTTTCCCTGCGGCATCCAAAGTCCAGGACCTTATTTTTTAAAAAACTTTTCTGATTTGACCTAAGCCCGGTATTTCAGGTTTTTTTGTTTGATCAAATTTGATTAAAAACAAAGCAAAACGCAAACAATAAAACAAAACAAAACAAAAACCCCAAAGAATGCGGGGGGCCCATGGAAGATAGAAGAAGCCATCCAAGGACGTGTCTGGCAGTCCCTTTGAAGTGTCTGTGCCGGCTCAAGGAAGACGAGAACCTGAGCATGTCGGTAGACGGCGTCACCGCGGACATAAGCGACACCGGGATACGCTTTTATACCGAAAGGAATCTAAGCGACTGCTCCAAGATCGAGATCCGCTCCGGGACCTGGAGCGGCGCCAAAAAAGGCAAGATAATGTGGCAAGCCATTATGGCGGACATGGGCATATACCAAGTCGGTGTGTCCCTTCAGCATGAGGACCAGCAGTTTGCGGGCCGCCTGAAACCCGCAAATACTTTTTAACCAATCTTTCAAAGAAAATGGCCTTCAGATGCCTTTTACGAGATATGCCAGAAGAAAAATCCCGGTAATGAGGACAAAGGCGGTCAGCGCAATATTCAGGGCCGCCTTCGGATGATATATCTGCGCATCTATCTCTTTTCCCACTTCCCGGTATCTTATGAAGGCAAAAACGGCAAGCAGGATACCAAAAACCACAAACACTATCCCAAGGACCGCGGAATATCCGGGCGTATGGAACGCGCTGAGCGCCTTGCCTGCCTCCGCGCCCGCAGGTTGGCCCGCAACCCTCAACCCGATCTTTTCCAGCAGAACAAGCCTCGTAATAAAGAA
>JAKAGP010000107.1 GCA_021825785.1 Nitrospirota bacterium | reverse complement strand
TCATGGGATGTGTCCCTAATAAGGTCGAACAGTCCGTCCAGTAACGGAAACGTGAGCAATCGCTTACACCTTTAGCATGTTTCGGCCTAAAGTCGGCGCTGTAGGCGGTCCGTCATTATGCGGATACCAAAAGAACCAAATCCTAAAGGACGCAGGGATGGGTTGTAGGGTGGGGGTTTCCCTGCCCGCCGTTGCCTTGCGCGTTGTCATTCCAGCGTGCCTGCCCTGCTTTAGCATGGGTCCGGAATCCTTCTTTGAATTTAGTTGCCCTTAGCTGTCTTTCCGTCACCCCGTGCCCCGACACGGGGTCCAGCGACTTGTTTTTTAACTTACGAGCAGGGTTAGCTTCTTTCACTCTTGATACATTTGCCCAATGCCAGTTTGCTTATCTGCTTTTTTCGCGGGCGGTGTTCGGCTCCGTTAGTCCGAGTCTCGAAAGGCCCCGTTCTTTCAAATCCTGCGGCGCGGCTCAAACGATTACGGCAAACGGCCAACGCCGCGTCCCGCCTAAGACGGGACTCCGCCCGGACTCGGTCGCGGGAAAAAACTCCGCGAGTTAAGTGAAATGAAATTTAATTATTTCAGATGTCTCGGCCACTGCGCGAAACCGCCCGCTTTGCCCGGTACGTTGTCGCAAGGCGCGAAAAGTCCGGCCTGAAAAATGTTAAAAGTCGCTTCCCAAAACCGTTTGACTGTATCAAAAGAGATTTGATTGCAATGGCCTTTGGGGCCGGAAACCGTCCATACTAAACCCCGGCCCGGCCTCCGTTTGGCCGCCCTGGGGCATTCTGCGAGGCCGGTTTTGCCGGGTTTGGCCTAACTTAGGCTCCATGTCACCGTAACAACCCAGGTGGTCCCGCTTGCCTTGGTTCCCCACCCGCTGCCGCCGTTCGTTGTACGGTTAAGGCAGATGCTGCTCGATGAATTCTTGACGACGATCTCGTTCCAGGCGTAATTTGCGGAGCTGCTGCCGAATGACGCCTGGAATTGCACAGAGGCGCTTGACGGCGTAGTAGGATATCCACCAGCCAGGCCTACATAGGTTTTATTTGTTGTGGCCTGCAAATCCGTCTGTGATGCCGCAGGGGCGGTATTGTTGTCGCCCACGCCGATCTCGGCATCGGTGGCATTGAAAGCGGTGCCTCCCGCGCCGGTGAAAAGCTTCAACATCTCGGTTAGCCCGGTCGTGAGGCCGAGGTTTTCGCACTCGATTGCCTCAGACGGTTCGTCCACGCCAGGGACCAACCCCTCGGCATATTTCTCCACCAGGAAAACGCCTTTGACTTTTACGCCTTCTTTAAATTTCATGATTCTCCTTTTTTGATAACGGGCTTGCCCTGCCCCCCGTGTTTCTCTCTCGCGGCCTGTAGCGCCTGCCGCATTGAGATATACGCGGAGGGCAGGGTAAAACCGTCGCGTAAGGGAGGTCTTAAGACTTACGCAGCCGGTTTACTCTGGTCCGGCGTGGCCGCAGTCGGAGGGAATATTACCGCCGCCGTATCGTCAATGATGTCCGATACTATGGGGGCCAGCTTGTCCCACGTATTCTTTTGGCCGCCAGTCGAACTCTGATCGATCTGGTTTATCACGCCCTGGATAGTTCCGGTGACGAACTGTTTCTTGTCCGCCCCGGAGGACTGTTTCCAGTGGAAAAGCCCCTCAGCGATCTTTACGAGCTGCGGAATGGCACTTTCCACCAGGCTGATGATGCCTAAAGTAGTCATTGATTCAGCACCTCCTTTCTTTTCAAGATTTACGCGCCGGTTCCGGTCACGTCGTGGTCCTTGGCAAAGAAGCCCAGGAACGCGATAAGGAAACCCACTACCGTTTGCAGCACGTCTATATGGCCGCTCTGCACAAGCGGCGCTATCGCAACCACGCCGCCCGCCAGAGCCCCCGCTAAAGTCGTCTTCCAGTTTTTCAAGGTTTGCCTCCCTTCTATGGTTCCACGGTCATACGTAATCTCTGTCGAAAGCCGCCTGGAACTCGATGCCGTAGATCGCGGTGGTCTTCGTGATAACGAGGAGCCGGACGTCCACCGGCTTAAGCTCCTGCATCGCGAGGCCGAAATCCTTGTACGCAAGAGCGGGCAGCACATTATTTAAAAGCACATACGCGCCCGTGTTCGGGTCCGTCCTTACGGCCTCGTTTACGTCCAGCGCCGTCCGGAGGTTCTTTGCACACACAAGTACGGTAAAGGACGCCGTTTCCAGCCAGGTCTTCGTATCAACCCACTCGTACTTTGAGCCGCTATAGGCAACAAAGGAAGCGGGGAACTGGATAGGAAGCTGCTCGACCTCCCCGGCCATCTCCCCGGCGTAGGTCTTTACCACCTTGAATATGCCCAGCCCCTGAGGACCTGTTTGCGAGCCCATCTTATGAAAGCGATATTTTTCATTTGATGCCTATCGAGTTCAGCGCGGCCGGAATCTCGCTGGTACCGCGCTTTATCTTGTCCGCGACTGCGGCGTCGAACTGGTTTGCCATATCTACCGGATCGTTGGTGTTTGCGCCATTGATCACGATCTCGCCGAAATTGATGTTTATGCCTCCCCCGCCGCCTCCTGAGCTGCCATTTCCTCCGGCAGCAGCCAGGAAGAGCGGATTATCCAGAAAGCGTTCATAGGCAGATGCCTGGGCCTGATATGAGTTGATGCCCAGAAGGGAAAGATCATCCGACGCGCCCACGGTCTTGTCGAATGCCAGATTGCTCATGGCGTCGGCGTAGCCTTGCAGCAGGTCCTCGATGGTGGAGGACCCGCCTAAACCTCCGCTCCGGCTGCCTGAAGAGCCTCCGCTGCCGTCGGCACCGCTGTCATCGAAACCCAACGCCTGGTTCAGGTCGTTCGCCACGCTGTTTACCACGTCCACCAGGTGAGGGGCAGCCCCTTCCACTCCGTCAGCAACGGTGTTTATAAGGCCTGGGCCGACCTCATCAAGGTTTGAAAGCGGCCCTTCCTTGGCGGGCGAATGGGGAAGCAAATTAGAGATGCTATCCACTACGGATTTCACGGCATTGTATGCCTTTCCGGCGGCCGATTCTATTCCCTGGGCAAATTCCTCTATCAAGGCTTTGCCGGAATCATACGCTTTAGATGCGAAACTGCTGATTTCCTGCTCGATCTCTTGGAAGCCGGTTTCCCAGTCATTAACAAGGCTTGTCACAGCGCCGGAGGCCCCCTGTTCGATCTCCTGAAAGCCGGTTCCCCAATTCGTCGCCATACGTTCGATTGTTTGGCCGGCCCGCTGTTCGAAATCCTGTGCCACGTCTGCCGCATGCGTCAGGTCGGCCACCATATCGCTTACATTCCGGCCGATGTCAGAGCCAAATTGAGAGAGGTAATTGATCGCGCCCGTGAGCGCCTGCGCCACGGCGGTGCCGAACTCCTCAATCGGCTGTGGGTTCCAGGCGTTGCCGGCCGCGACTTCCAGGTCTTTCAGGGACGCCGAAAACTCCTTGGATGCGCCGCCCGCGCCTGACATCATTGTCTGGAAGGCGATGTTAGTTTCTCCGGCCTTTTGCTTCATCTCATCCAGATGCTGGGTGAACGCTTGCGCATTCGTGCCGGCAAGGGTGAGGGCCGGGCCAAGGGCGCGGATATTCGGTATGAATGCCTTCATCGCCTCCACGTTGCCGCCCGTTGCCTTTTGCAGGTCCTCGATAACCTTCGTAATGCCGCCCGATTTGGCATCGGCAAGGATATCTATGCCTACGTTCTTGAATTTCTCCTCAGACTCGATGAGATCAACAAAGAGTTCTTTCAAGCCGGTCATGGCGATGGCGGGCTGATACCCGGCGTTGGTGAGAGTGACGATTGCAGAGGTAACCTGATCAAGACTGATTCCCAATTGAGCGGAGTAAGGCAGCACAGCGCCCAGCGATTGCGTCAGATCGGCCAGCCGGATACTGCCGTTCCGGATACCCTCAAAAAAAGTATCGGAGATGCTTTCCACGTCCTTGATGGTCAGACCGTAGGCGTGCATCGTGCCGCCAAGAAGCTGAACGGTCTGGAAAAGGTCCGCCTGACCTGCGGTGGCCGCCTTGGACGATTGGGCAAGCATCTGCATCGCGTCATTGACGGGCGTATCGACTGAAAGCACTTCGTACAATCCCTTCGCCAGGTCCTCGGGCAGACGCCCGAGCTGGGGCGCAAGCTGTAAAATCTGTTCACCCCATTGCTGCATAAGGGCCTGATTGCCATGGACAAGCGTGCCTACCTGATTCATGGCATCGCTGAAACCAATCGCGGCTTGTTCTGCCGCTTTAAACCCTTCAACGATGGCAAATGGCACCATGAAGGTTGCCACCGTGCGCAGTGTGTGCGAAAGGTCCGTGATGTAAGGCGTGGCGCTTTGAGCCGCCGCGCCGGCCGATCCGGCCCCGGCAACGAAATCCCCCATCCCGCTGACGGCATCGCTGGTGTTTTCCGCCATGCCGCCCAGCTCACTGGATGCGGAGCTTATGCTGCGGCCGTAAGGGTCCACCAGGCCGGTTGCATTCTGAACGCTCGTCCCAAGGCTGCCTGTCGCCCCGGCAAGCCCGGCCGTGGTCTCCTGGAGCTGCGCGGCTTCCGCCTGGATGCGTTGCAGCACCCCGCTGGTCTCGTCCACCGCCGTTATGACTATCTTGATGTCAGCCGCCATATTACTCTCTCCCCGCCTCCCTTGGCCTGGTTAAAGCTTTCACCTCACGCTCAACTCTCGCCAGCATCTTCAAATCCTCCAAGGATACGGCAAACGTCTTCAGGATGATCGGGGCCGCCCCCAGTTCCTTCAGGCCAGTTAAAAGCATGCGTATGTCCTGGAGCCTTTGCGCATCTGGCGTAAGCGGCGGGATCGGGCAGCCCTGCGGCGTTTTGCAGGGCGGCTCTATCTCGTCCACTTCTTCTATGCTTTCGCACGTTTCGCAATGCACACCCGGATTGTCTAAGCGCCACCGGATGTGCATAAGGAGTTTTTTAAGGTCTCCCCCTGCTTCTTCTTCATCAGCGCCCGGATGTCATTGCACGTCTCGTTTACCAGCTTGAAGAACTCATGGCAGCGCGTCATAAGGAAATCGCAGTTTTCGGGCGTGCACGGAAAATCCTGGCCGTCCTTCACGATGCCGCGCCAGCCGCGCACGACGGCCCTGCCTATAAGCCTGGCGCTTTCGATGGAATCAAAAATTTCGGTATTCTTGTCCAGGTCCCATTTGCGCTTCATGGATTGCCTGGCTATTGCCTGAGATTCCTCCCTGGAGAGATAACGGAGGGTGACGAATGCGTCCTCGCCGAAAGGGACCTCTACAACGTAATCGTCGGAGAGTGCGGAGATGTCCATTACTTCTTGACCTCCCCTGTCTGTGCCCGGTCGTAATCCTCCTGGGTTACGGGCGGGATTTCGAAAGCATCCTCGGCGTGGAGAAGGTTTCCGCAGTGCGTATAGTCGTTTTTGTAATGCATTTACAAGACCTCCTTTGATATTCCGGAAACGCCGGATTTGTTAACTCGTTAATACGTTCGCGCTTTGCTGATTGACGACATTGATCTGAAAGGGAGCCGTCACTCCGGTCATGCCGGCAGGGGCCGAGGGGCATCCCAGGGCCACGAACTCAAGCGGGCTTTCCATGATCCCTTGTTTTACCGGCAAGTCCGCGCTGGTGATCTGGAGGTTAGGTAGCTGGATTTGGAAGCTCCGGTTATACGGGCTTGCGATCTGTTTGCCCGTAAACGTAAGGTCCATTTTCTTTTGCTGCGTGTTATCCCAGTCCGCAAACATCTGCTGGACGTTCGAGGTATAGCGCGGGAATGTGAGCTTCAATGTCACCCCTGGCAGGCCGTCGCTGGATGGCTCGTCTATATTGTTAAACCCGGCCACGGTATAAAGCCCCTTCATCTTCCGCTTGAACGTAAGCTCGAACGAAGACGGATAGATTGCGTTTGCGGAGGCCAGCGCAACATCTCCCTGATTGTTCAGTCGGTAAACGCCCTGGGAAAAGAGGACGCGGTTGCTTGTCTCCATGTATGTCACGTTCGCAAACGTAGAGAGCGTGTTTATGGCAGACCCCGTGATGCGGTCGTACGCGATCAGGTCAAAGGATATCTCCACGGGCTTGCCGATATCGCCTTTGATCGTGAAGCCGGAAACTTTTACAGACGTATATTCGTCTATATTGACCGTATTGTCCTGGATCAGCGTGGCGAAATATCCACTGAGGCTGTTTGCCAGGAGGAAGCTTTGCGCATACGCCGTTGTAGCTCCCTGCTGCGCGGGCGCGCCGGCCACGGAGCCCATTGCCAGGGCTATAAGCAGATCGAGAGAGTCGTAGCGCAGGTACATCGGCAGTGCGCCGGAGCACTCGATCTCAGCGTTTACGGCGTCCTGCGGGAAATATGTGCCGAGCGAATCGTCAACGTAGTTTTTTCTTTTTTTCTTAATGCTGTGCGGTTTAATAAGAACGCCATTGCTTGCGCCGCAGGCAACGGCTGTGCCCCACGCTGTGGCCCTCTTTACCGCCGCTTTTAATTCAACTCCGGTTACGGACATTGCTTATTCCCCTTTCTCGATGGAAACTGCATCAGCTCCGGCGGCGTCGTCGGCGTGGCCGGATTCGCCGGGCGCATCAGGCCCGATTTTTTCAAAAACCTCTTCCCCGAAGTGCTCCGGC